>JBDSPX010000166.1:0-9527 GCA_039930065.1 Dokdonella sp. | reverse complement strand
GAGGAGGGCAAGCACCTCGTCGCGGGACCAGTCATGGCGTAGGAAAGACATCGCGGGATCCGACATTCGGTAAAGTGCGGCGAGTCTGGATTCAGCATCGGAGGCTGTCAACTTGGATTGGAAGCGAAAAGTTGACGATGCCTTTGGCGGATTGGTCGCCACGCTGCTGCCGCCGCGCTGTCTGCTATGTGGTGGACACGGTGCAAATGGGCGCGATCTATGTGCGGGTTGCCGCGCCGATCTGCCGATCAATAGCTGTTGTTGCGCGCGTTGCGCACTCCCGCTCGAACACCCGGCCGAACGCTGCGGCATCTGCCTCAAGCGCGAACCGCCGTTTACCTCGGCGTGGGTGCCATTCCGCTACGCGCATCCCTTGGACCTGCTCGAGGCGCGCTTCAAGTTCCACCGCGATCTCGCCGCCGGGCGCCTGCTTTCCCAGCTGATGATCGAATCTGCGCGCGCGCAGCTGACCGGCTGCCTGCCGGAAAGCTTGCTGTGTGTGCCACTGCACCTCGATCGCTTGCGCGAGCGTGGCTACAATCAGGCGCTCGAGCTGGCCAAACCGTTGGCCAAGGCGCTGAAGATTCCATTGGACACCGACGCCTTGATTCGCGTGCGCAGCACCAGCGCGCAAACTGGTCTCGACGCCAAGGCCCGCCGCCGCAATCTGCACGACGCTTTTGCTGTCCTCGCCGATGCCAAGTTGCCCGCGCACGTCGCCATCCTCGATGACGTCATGACCACCGGAACCACCCTGCGCGAATGCGCCAGGGTGCTGCTACGGGCGGGAGTCAAGCGCGTCGATGTGTGGGCCCTTGCTCGCGCTCCGGCGAAGCGCTGAGCAGGTAGCGAGACGTAGAGTGATCATCGAGGCGGATAGCCGGCGCTTGATCATTCTTCTCTTCCCGCCTTGAGAATTTTTCGCCAAAAAAAGGGCCGCACAAGGCGGCCCCAATAATTTTCGATGGCGCTTGGAATCAGAACTTGAAGCTGGCTTCGACGTAGCTGTAACGACCCACCAGATCATAGGTGCCGGCGTCGTAGCCGTTGAGTGAGCAGCTGCCGCAGATCGGCGGGGACTTGCTGGTCACGTTGTTGACGCCGCCGGCAATCGTGAAGTCAACCGTGGTCGGCAGCTTCCAGGCGAGGCGCACATCGTGGTAGGTGGTTGCGCCGAGGTGATTCAGACCGGTCGGGCCGTTTGCGGTGACCACGCCTGCGTTCGGGCTGCGGCAGATCGGCAAACCGCGGAAGCCATCATCGCCACCGCAGGATTCGTTGACATCCGAGATGTAGCGAGCGGACCAACTTGCCGTCACATCACCGATGGTCCAGTTCAGACGAGCCGTAGCGCGCCAGTCCGGGATCGCACTATTGTTGACCTCGACGCCAACTGACGTCGGCTCAGCAAGACCGGAATCGCTTGCGATCGCCTCGTACTTGGTGACCTTGGTCGCCGACAGGCTGGCACCGAAGGTGCCAATGCCGGTCTCATTCCCGAGCCAGCTGATGCCGAAGTCGATGCCGCGGGTGTTGACTCGGCCGAGGTTGAACAAGGTGTTGTCGAAGCCGTTGATGTTGCCGCCCGACGAGCGTGTGATGCCGCCGCAGAAAATTGGATCAAGCGTGGCTACGCAACGTTCGAGCTGGGTCTGTGCATCGGAAGCCTGGATCGCGTCCTTGATCTTGATGTTGTAGTAGGTGACTTCGAGATCGAGCTTCTGTGACCAGCTCGTGTTGGCGCCCCAGCTCGGGCTGTAAACGCCGCCGACGGTCAGGCTCGTCGAGGTTTCCGGATTGAGAAGGGCGTTGCCGCCAGTGACAACCGAAATCTGCGAATTGGCTTGCTCGAAGGTGCCCGGATTCGGTACGCCGAGGGTTGCGCAATTGGCGCCTTGCTGGCCCGTTGCGCCGTTGCAGGGATCCTGGATCTGCGCATCGAAGCGCGCGAAGGTGCCGTACAGCTCGCCGATGGATGGTGCGCGGAAACCTTCGGCCCAGGTACTGCGCAGGGTCAGGTCATCGTTGATCTGCCAGCGCAGGCCAACCTTGCTGTTGGTGGTGTTGCCGAAGTTCGAATAATCCGAGAAACGCGAAGCGACGCTCAGATCGAGGTGCTTGGCGAAGCTCAGATCGGCAAGGATCGGCGCATTGAGTTCGAGATAGAACTCGCTGACCGAATACTGACCGCTGGTCGGACCGGACGGAACACCGTTCGATTCACCGGCGGTGACGATCGAGTCTGGCGAGTACGAACCGCTCTGCTTGCGGTGCTCGTAGCCACCAGCGAAGGCCAGTGGACCAGCCGGCAGATCGAACATGTCACCCGAGATGTTGGCCGTCCAGGTATCGAGTCTCTGGCGGCTGCGATCGTTCTCGACGAACTGGATGTAGTTGAGCATGTCCTGGGTGATCGAGCCTGGACCGCCGAACAGATCCAATGCAACGCAGGGAGCCGTGCAATCGGCGATCGGACCGAGCGCGCGTTGGATGTGCGCGATGTTGTAGGTTCCGTTGACGGTCTGGGTTGCCTTGTTTTCAGCGGTGACGTAGTTCACGTCCCAAAAGAACTGACGGTCACCGGCGCTGAAATCGCCGTTCAAGCCGGTCGAGAAATAGCTGGTATCGACGTTCTGCTTGAAGATGCGCGGGCCGCCCTCGACTGGACGGCGCGTGATGAACGAGCCTTCCGGAGAGATCGTGCCGAACGGGTTATACGGATTGCTCGCATCGATGCCGACGAAATCAGCAAGGCCGCCACTGCCTGCCTCGGAGCCCAGGAAGATCGGCTCTGGCGCGGCCTGGTTGACCGATTCGCGCTTGGTGTAAGTGCCCTTGAGATTCCAGCTGACGTGATCGCTGATGCGGTAGGTGCCTTGAGCGAACAGACCGGTACGCTTGGAAGGCGTCAGCAACAAGTTATACGGCGAGAAGTTGAATCGCTCCGCGTTGCTCCACGGGCGGAAACCGCCAGCGCCATCGCCGGAAAGGTTGCAGAACGAGGCACCGCCATCGACGGGGCAAAGTCCACCGAAGGTTTCATTCGGATCGGCCGGAGCAAACACTTGGCGGCCGTTCGGCGTAGCCGAACTCCAGGCGGCCGGATTGACGGCACCGTTGATTCCGGGTGTCGGGTAGCGAGATTGCTCCCAATCGTTCGAGCTGATGCGCTTCTGGTCGTAGTAGCTCAGGTCGACGAAGAAATCGAACTTGTCGCTGCTGCCGCCGAGCGAGATGTTGCCCTGCTGCGTCTTGCCATCGCCAGTCGAATAATCGCCCATATACAGGCGTGCGGCTCCGCCGTCCTGTTTTTTCTTGGTGATGATGTTGACCACGCCGGCAATCGCGTCGGAGCCGTACAGCGAGGAGGCGCCGTCGGTGAGGATCTCGATGCGATCAACGGCGCTGGCGGGGATCGTGTTGAGATCGACCGCGGCCGAAACACCTGACGCCGAAGATTCACTGACCCAGCGCAGGCCATCGACAAGGATCAGGGTGCGCTTGGCGCCGAGATTGCGCAGCGAAACGGTGGTCGAACCGGAGCCGACGCCAGAACCATCCGGGCTGAAGCCGAAGTTGCCCGCCGAATTGAACTTGGTATTGAGCGAGGAGCCGCTGACCGAAAGACGCTGGATCACATCGCCGATCGAGCCGAGACCGGTTGCTTCGATATCGGCAGCGCTGATCACCTGAACGGGCGACTGACCTTCGACATCGGCTTTCTTGATGCGCGATCCGGTGACCTGGATGGTCTCCAGCTTCTGCGCGTCATCACCTCGATCCTGTTGCGCGAACACGGCGGCGCCGGGGGCGGCGACCAGGCCTGCGGCCAAGGCAAGTTGAATCGCTGAACTGATTCGGCGGGTACGGTAATTCATACGGGAGTCTCCAAAGAGATGGGCGAGCGGGACAACACGAACGAGGCGGCTTTGGGGAAAGCAGCCCCGGAATAGAAAAAAAATGTAAATCAAACGTTAGAAAAGTGCCAGACCCGTTTGTCGTATTTCAGAAATATTTCTGTCGCTGATTTTTATAGGCAATGAAATCAATAGCTTGGAAGCGCGTTACAAGCCTCGGTTCATTATGAAATGCGAGCCGCTATCAGCCGGGATCGAGGGCGAGGAGGTGCGTCGCCACGTCATGGGGGTGGAGATGTGCCGCGATACACTGTGCGGATGTCCATCAAAACCCCCATCCCGCTTATCCTCCGCGCCTGCTTCAGCGTCGCGTTTCTCAGCCTCCCCGCCCTTGCCGCGACGCCTGGCAAGGATCGCAGTGAACAGCGCCAGCACTATCGCAACGCCTTTGACGCAATCGCCCATGGTCCAGCCGATGCCTGGAAACGCGAGGTGGTGGGTCTTGCCGACTATCCGCTGATGCCATACATCGACATGGCCCTGCTCACGCGAAACGATCCGCATCCCTCCGTGGCGCAAGTCGAGACCTTCATCAAGCGATGGCCGGACACACTGGTTGCGCTGAACCTGCGTGAATCGACCTTGCGTGGACTTGCCGAAAAGCAGGATTGGAACGGGTTCCGCAAACTCTGGTCGGATAGCAGCGCCGATGATCTGCAGTGCGATTGGCAGCTCGCACGCATCTCGGCTGGCGAAAAGCCCGACTACACCCGTGATATCGCCACGCTGTGGATGCAGCCACGACCGACACCTGCGGCATGCGACCCTCTCTTTGCCTGGGCTCGACGCAATGGCAGTCTGAGCGATGCCGAGATCTGGAAGCGCATCGAGGCGGCTGCCATCGCCGCCAATCCTGGCACTGTATCCAGCGTCGCCAGCATGCTCGATGGCGCTGACAAGATAGCCGCCATCCGCATTGCCGACAGTGTGCGCGATCCTGCTGCGGAGCTGGCCAAGGCGGCGAAATGGACCGATTCACCACGCACACGCGATGCGGTGTCGCTCGGTATGTATCGCTACGCGCGCAAGAACAGCAGTGCCGCGGAAACCTTGTGGGCTGATCTCGGCGACCGCTTCAAATGGGATCCAGCACAGAAAAATCGCGTACTCAATGCAATCGCCGTCTACCGCGCGACCAGCTATGAGCCGGACGCACTGGCCCGTCTCAAGGCATTGTCCAAGGACGCCGAAGATGACAGCTCGCGCGAATGGCGCGTGCGGGTCGCTCTTGCCCTCAAGGATTGGAAAGAAGCGCTTGCGGCGCTCGATGCCATGAGCGATGAGCAGCAAGCCGACGCGCGTTGGCGCTACCTGCGCGCACGTGTACTCGCCAAGCTGGATCGAAAAGCCGAAGCAGACGCGCTCTTCACCGAGGTCGCCACCGAAGCGAATTTCCATGGCTTTCTCGCCGCCGACTGGATCGGCGCGCCTTATCGGATTTGTACGACCACGGTCGTTGAAGACAAGGCGGCAGAAAAGCATATCGCCGATCAACCGGATCTCGCTCGCGCTTTGGAGTTCTACGCGCTCGGTGACCTGCCCCAGGCACGTCGCGAGTGGAATTTTGCACTGCGAAAATTTGACCCGCAGCAAAAGCGTCTGGCCGCGGACTACGCCTATCGAAATGAATGGTTCGATCGCGCGATTTTCCAGTTTTCGTCGTCAGCCGAGACGATGAGCTTCTATGAGCAGCGTTTCCCGCTCGCGCAGAAATCACGCATCGTCCGCGTCGCGCGCGAAGTCGGCATCGACCCGGCCTGGTCCTACGCGATCATCCGCGCCGAAAGTGCCTGGATGAGCGACGCGCATTCGCATGCTGATGCCTATGGACTCATGCAGTTGCTGCCCGGCGTCGCCAAGAAAGTCGCGCAATCGGCCAAGCTCAGCTATTCGAAACCGAGCGACTTGTTTGATCCTGCGCTCAATATCCAGCTCGGCACACGCTTCCTCGGCCAGATGGCTGATCAGTACTCGGGTAGTCCGTGGCTGGCCAGCGCGGCGTACAACGCGGGCAGCGCGCCGGTTCGGCGATGGCTCGATGCGCGCGATGCGATGGAGCCGGATTTTTTCATCGAGACGATTCCGTACAAGGAAACCCGTGAATATGTCGCCCGCGTCCTCGCCTTCAGCGTCATCTACGACTGGCGCATGAACGGCAAGGTCATTCCACTCGCAACGCGCATGCCGAAAATCGGCCAGGCGTATGCGCCGCCGAAAGGTGATGCGCAACGAAAGGCGGTGGTTTGTCCGGCGCCTGAAGTTGCCACGAACGCCGCGCAAGACGGAGGCTGACAAGGCTGCATCAAAGCGGGATTCTTGTGCTCTCAGAATGACGTCAGGCAAGGAAGTCGCTTGCGATCTTCCTGATTCTTCTGAGTTCATTGGATAAACCTGTTTGGGGGAAGGTCAGGTTCTAGAGAGACATTTGCCTCAAATCCTCTCCTGCAAGTCGCGTAACTTTCTGACGATTCGCGAGAGCTTCGGCCACGGGCTAAGGGCAAGCCGCCGGCCTATCCATTTCCGTTTGAGCAGAAAAGGATCATTTGCGAATGGCGCTGACGTGAATATCGTATTCCCGCTGTCGCAGGAATGGTCGAGCCGCTGGTGTATGAGTTTGAAACTCTTCTGGTCTGTTGTTCCAAAAATATAAGGGGGCAATGATATATTGCCGATTCTCCGACGTTGGTCGGCCCACTACCCCGCGGAAATCCACAAGATGAATCAGAGTTGCCGTCGAGGCGCAAACGTGACCATGCAACGACAGCCGAGTCGCTACGCTCTCGGATCACTGTTGGCGACAGGCTTGCTGTTGATCGGATCCTCCCATGATGCGGCTGCCGAGAGTCTCAGCAAGGTCAGCACGATCATCCCGGGGTACCTGACGAGCAATGTCACGACCGACATGCCGACGGCCGATTTCGATGGCGACGGGCACGATGACATCGTTGTTCTTGGAAGCTACAACAACAGCGACACGATTCAGATTGTGGGGGTAGAGCCTGGCCAAGGCTGGAAGATCAAGCAGGCCATCGTGCCAGAACCCGGCAACTATTCCGGCTACTCACCGAATCTCGCGACCTGGAACGATGTCGATGGCGCGCACCTTCTTTACACAAGAGACAACACGGTCAGTGAATACGCCGGATGGCCGCTCGTTCTTGTCCGAACCTTGCAACTAAGCGATATATATAATTTAACCGACGCAGTTGTCGCTGATACTGATCAGAACGGTGTATTCGAGCTCATCGTTGCCAGCAATGACTGGGGTCATGCGCTTCGCGCCTACTCATTGACTACTGGCACCCAGCTTTGGCAAGTATCCGATCTGACGGCATACAATTCGGAACTGATGATCGCCCAGCTGGATGCTGACCCTGCCCTGGAAATCGTGTTCGGCGGGAACCCGGGAACCATCATTGATGGCGCGACGCATGCGATTGAGTGGCAATACAAGGATGGACTCGGGCCGTTGCTTGCGTCCGGACGATTTGGTGGATCGACACCGCGCTTCGCATCATTGAGTGATCGAATCATCATGTTCCAGTCGCAGCCGTGGTCCCCGCTTTGGGACTTCACCGGCATCAATGCGCAATCCGCCGCCGTTGCAGACGTCGACGGTGATCTGGTTGACGAGTTGATCTTCTATTCCTGGAACTATCCATACGCAGTCCGCGTTGTCGATGTGCAATCGCAAACGGTACGGTCGACCTTTGAGGAATCCAGCGCGCAGCAGATTGCCGCCGGAGATTTCGATGGTGATTCCGCCATTGAGATCGCGATAGGCCGCAGCACTGATTACTACGACACACAGCGCAAGAATTTCCGTGTCATCAATGCCAGCAGTGGTGTGGAAGAGTTCGCCATTCCGGCACAAGCACCGGGCGCCTATGTTGTAGGCGGGTTTATTGCGGATGGCGGCAACGTCGATCTTGTCTATGGCTCATCGAGCGGGACGAGGTTTGCAGGATCCATTGCGCGTATCGACTCGAGCAACGGAACGGTGCGCTGGAAAACGCCAGCGCCGGATCCGAATCTCGATCTGAACGTCATCCTCAGTCTCGAAATCGCGCCTCTGGCCGGTCAAGCCGAGCCGGTCGTACTCGCCGCCGGCACCTACAATTACAACTCCGGCCAGATTGTCGCCTTGCGTTCGAGTGACGGCGGCGTTCAGTGGCGCATCAACAGCAACAACAGCGCGCTGCCTGCCAACGTGGTCATCTACAGCGTGGCTGCAGTCGATCTCGACAGCGATACGATGAATGATGCGATTCTTGCTTGCACATCGGAATCACGGCTCCGACTATTCAGCGCAGCCGACCGGTCGCAGATCTGGTCTTCTGTTTACATGTCCGGCCAGTGTCGGGGCGCCCTGCAATTGGTCAGTAACGGCAGCAAACAGATCGTGGCCGTTCTTTCCAACGCCGTGCGTGCCTACGATGCGCAAACACATTTGCTCAGCTGGAGTCTGCCGTCGCCAAACGACTTGTTGGGGGCAATCTATATCGCGCAGGGTGTTGCTGGCCCGGAACTCGCTCTTTTCGATAGTTCGGGGATCTCGTTCTATGACCTCGACACCCGAAGTCTGCTGCGCGATGTGAGACTTCCGGATCTCTACCCCATTGAGGCGGTTGCCCAACCGCCAGGCGCCTCGATCAACGATCTGGTGGTCGCCTCCAACGGCAAATTCAATACTGTTGACGGCATTTCCGGCGCTGTTTCTGCCAGCTCCGACAACTTGGGTTCCAACCTGGGGCAGGGTAATGCCTTGGCCACCTACAGCGAGGTCGGCGGTACCGTCTTGATCGGTGCCGGCAGTGATGTCGCGGTATCCACCTATCGGCTGAGCGGACTTGGCGACAAGATCTTCAATGATGGATTCGAAAGCGCCACTCGCTGAATAGGTCCGCCCGCGCCGGTGTGCGCGAATTCGCACCGGCGTGCCTGCTTGGATTTGCTCAAGGGAAAACTGTCTAGTGCAGTCAAGCAAAGCCCTTTGTCTGTATTCCCGAGCGACTCGACCACTCGGCGGCTGGCATGCATCAATGGTGGTCGACGCTTACGACTTTAGTTCTTCCGATCGAGTCTTTGTCGAGGTATTGAAGCGATTGAAGTGGTTCTCAACGCGCCCGCCAGAGGGGTTCCTGCGGGTTCCTCCAGGTGCGCTTCAAGCGGGCTTCAATCGCGAACGTCTTTTGGTCAGTTGACTTCACGGTGCAGGCTCTTGAGAGGCTGAGCGCCGGACTATGGAAAGAAAACAATGGAAAAGTCACGTTGCTTGAATCTCGGCTTTCGGAAATCATCTAGTTCACGAGGATTTCCGATTGCCATTGTCGCCGCGCTTCTGTCGCTAAAAGTCGCGATAGCTGCCGAAATACCGCTGGTGCCGCAGGTCAGCATAGTGGTCCCGGGCTATATGCCAAATTCAAGGGTCATGGACATGCCGAGCGTCGATTTCGACGGTGACGGGCGCCCTGATATCGGCATGCTGGCTCAACTCGAATATAGCGATCTTATCCAAATCATGGGGTATGACCAGAGCGGCGAATGGACAACCAAACAGGCCATTGCACCTGACGCAGGCAATTACGAGTTCAGCCCCGCTCAGCTCTC
>JBDSPX010000165.1:0-12778 GCA_039930065.1 Dokdonella sp. | reverse complement strand
ACGATGATTTCGCCACGGCGATCGACGATCTGCGCGCCATCGTAGCCGCACGGCGGCTGCGCCGGGATGCGCAGGTTGTTCGCCATGCCACGCTGCTTGATGACCTGCTGAAGCCCGCCTGAGCGGCCCGGGTTCGATGTCTGGTGTAACCGCGGCTCCATCGGCTATGGTGGGCGGTCACTTAGTGTCGGCCCGTCACGTTTCGCCCTCTTTCCCCCGGATGACCCTCTTCGCGTGAACGAACCGAATCCGTCCCCAATAGCCGGAGCAAACCCTGCCGCCGAGAATGCCTATGTGCAGATTCGCGGCTTGCGCACGGTACTCAATGGCAAGATCATCTTTGACGGCATCGATCTCGATATTCCGCGCGGAAAGATCACTGCGATCATGGGGCCGAGCGGAACCGGCAAGACCACGCTGCTCCGGCATATCACGGGGCAACTCGAGGCCGATGCGGGTGAAATTCGGGTCGATGGCCAAAACGTTCCGGATCTTTCGCGCAATCAGTTGTTCGAGCTGCGCGAGAAGATCGGTTA
The DNA here is from genome assembly GCA_039930065.1 of Dokdonella sp. Taxonomy (GTDB): domain Bacteria; phylum Pseudomonadota; class Gammaproteobacteria; order Xanthomonadales; family Rhodanobacteraceae; genus Dokdonella. The sequence goes on along the minus strand of JBDSPX010000165.1, from coordinate 12,242 downwards.
TCTCTTTCAGAACTCGGCCCTGCTGACCGACTTCAGCGTATTCGAAAACGTGGCGTTTCCGTTGCGCCAACATCTGCGTCTGCCTGAGGAGCTCGTGCGCAATATCGTGCTGACGCGTCTGCAGGCGGTCGGCCTGCGCGGTGCGGCGGACCTCATGCCTGCGGAAATTTCCGGCGGTATGGCGCGTCGCGTGGCGCTGGCGCGCGCGATCATTCGCGACCCGAGTCTGATGATCTATGACGAACCGTTTGTCGGCCTTGATCCGATCGCGCTCAACCAGGTGCTCAAGTTGATTCGAACCTTGAACGATACGCTCGGTATTACCAGCATCCTTGTGGCCCACGAGTTCGCCGCGGTCAGACGCGCAGCCGATCATGTCTATCTGATCGCCGGCGGCAAAGTGGCAGCGCAAGGACATCCCGACGAACTCGCCGAGCGCGACTCGCCGTGGACGCGACAGTTCTTCGGTGGCGAGGCCGATGGCCCGGTGCCCTTCCAGTATCCTGCGCGCGACTACGCAATTGATCTGGGCTTTCCGGCAGGTGCGGCATGAGTGACGCGCGTAGACCTTCGATGATCGGCGACTCGCTGGCCCAGGTCGGCGCAGCTGGTCTGTTCCTTTTCTCGATCCTTGCGGCGATTCCGAAAAGCCTTCGTCATTTCCGCGAAACGCTTCGCCAGATCTGGTTCCTCGGTGCGATGAGTCTGGTCATCATCATGACCTGCGGATTATTTGTCGGCATGGTGCTCTCGCTGCAGCTTTACTACACATTGGCAAAATTCGGTGGTACCGCGGCGCTCGGCACCGTGGTCGCATTGTCGCTGTTCCGTGAACTCGGGCCCGTCGTCGCCGCGCTGCTGTTCGCCGGCCGCGCGGGCACGTCAATGACCGCCGAGATCGGCCTGATGCGCGCCACCGACCAGCTCTCGGCGATGGAAATGATGGCGGTTGATCCGCTCGCCTACGTCGTCGCGCCGCGTTTCATCGCCGGCATCATTGCGATGCCGCTGTTGGTGTGTGTCTTCAATGCGCTCGGCATCCTCGGCGCGCACGCCGTCGGGGTGAGTTGGCTTGGCCTCGACAACGGCACGTTCTGGGGCAACATGACCTCCAACGTCGATGTCTGGAACGACCTCATCAATGGCGTCTGGAAAAGCACGGCATTCGGTGCTGTGATCGCGCTGATCGCGACGTTCCAGGGCTACACCACGCCACCGACCAGCGAGGGCGTGGCTTATGCGACCACGCGCACCGTGGTCTCCTCGTCGATTGTCGTGCTTGCGCTCGATTTCGTAATGACCGCTTTCCTGATGTGACCGGACAATACTCATGACCCAGCCCAGACGTTCCTTCCAGGTCGGTACCGGCCTTTTCATCCTGCTCGGGTTTTCCGCGCTCGCTTATCTGGCCACGCAGACGACGTCGGTGGCCAATTACACTCAAGGCGACAGCTACACGTTGAAGGCCAGGTTCAGCAATATTGGCCAGCTCAAAGCACGTGCGCCAGTCAAGCTCGCCGGGGTGCGCATTGGCTCGGTGCAGTCGATCGAACTTGATCCCAAATCGCTTGAAGCCGTCGTCGTAGTCGGCATCGATACGCAATTCAAGGATATTCCCGATGATTCAGGCGCCGCGATATTCACCAGCGGTTTACTCGGAGATCAGTACGTTGGCGTCCAGCCGGGCGGGTCACCGGTGGCATTCAAGAATGGCGACGAGTTCATCCTGACCCAGTCCTCGATGCAGCTGGAAGACCTGATAGGCAAGTTCCTTGTCAGCGGTGATTCGTCGAAGACACCGCCAAAAACCGACGCGTCCACCAGCGATACCGTCGAACCAGCCTCAAAGAATCCGTAGGAGATTGTCGCATGCAACGTTTGATGGTGTGGAGTTTCGCGCTTTTCGCAGGCCTTTGCCTGATCGGTCCCGTGAAGGCTGCACCGCTTTCACCGGAACAGGTTGTGCAGAAGATTGCCGATGATCTTGCCAGCACGATCGGCGAGCATCGCGAAGAGCTCAAGAAAGATCACGAAAAGCTCATCCGCGAAATCGATGGAATCCTGCTTCCGCATTTCGATATCGAATACGCCTCGCTGCTCGTGCTCGGCACGAGCGCGCGTGCGGCGACGCCCGAGCAGCGCAACCGCTTTTCCAAGGCGTTCTACAACTCGATTGCCCATCGTTACGCGGAGGGTCTGCTCAATTACACCCGCGGTAACGTCAACGTGCTGCCGTTTGCCAGCGAGCTGAACGACAAGCGCACGATTGTGCGTACTGAAGTGGTGCTTGATGACGGCAAGAAAGTTGCGGTTGATTACGCGTTCCGCAAGACGTCCAGTGGCGAGTGGAAAGCGTATGACGTGATCATTGAAGGGATTTCCTACATCACCAACTACCGCAATCAGGTCGCTGCCGAAATCAAGGGAACGAATCTCGATGCGCTGATCGTTCGCCTTGAAACCCAGGGCGAGAAGGCTCTGGAAAGCATGGAGAAGAAGGGCGGCGCGTGAGCACGGATCTGAGCATTGAAGCAACATCCTCTGCCGAAGTGAGCGTGCGCGGAAAGATCGATGTCGGCAATGCGTCGAAGGCGCTGACCCGTGGTGCGGCGCTGTTCGAAGGCCAGCGCACAACGGCCGATGTGTCCGAATTGCAAAGCGCCGACAGTGTGACGCTCGCGGTTTTGCTGGCTTGGGTCGAGCGCGCGCAAAACTCAGGAGGTGCGCTGCGTTACAAGGGTGTCTCGGCGCGACTGCGCTCGATCGCCCAGCTCGGCGACGTCTTGCCGCTGCTGGGTATAGATGTGCCTGCAGCTGCCAATGCGGCGACTTGATTGCCGAGCATCACGGTTTCGCCTGAATCTAGCCAGAGTTACTGTTTTTTCTCGGCATCATGCTGTTTGTCATACGCATGTTGCTCGTCCAGCAAAGCATCGATGTCGACATCCTCGACACCTTGCAGCTGCTGGATCGCCTCGAACGGTGGTTCACCATCGTAGATCGTGTACAAGCGCCGCTGACGATACGCATCGCGATAGAAAACGTACGGATCGTAGGCTCCCTGCACGAGGTTTTCCGCATCGATGGCACCCGCGCGCAGGGTGACCAGAAACATCATGCTTGGCCAATACTCTCGGCCCAGTTCGTAGTTGTGGGTGCGCGAGTAGTACCCCATTGGATCGAATAACCGACCGTCCACCGGCATACGCCAGACATCGCGCGCCGTGGTCGATCCGATCAACGGGAGGACAAGATAGGGACCTTCACCGACACCCCATTTCGCGAGCGTGGCGGCAAAATCGGTTTCCTGTGGTGGCAGACGCATCTGACTGGCCGGGTCGAAGAGTCCAAGGAAGCCGACCGTCGTGTTGATGACGAATCGCCCGGTTCCTTTCAACGCGTCCTTGATTTCACCTTGCAGTGCATCATTGGCGATCGTGATCGGCATGCGCACGTTGGCAAAGAAATTGCTGACAACGCGCCGAACGTTGGGCGTGGTTACTTTGCGATAGGCCACCGCGGTCGGTCGGATAACGGCGTTATCGACCTTTACATTGAAGCGATAGACCTTGCGGTTGAACTTCTCCCAAGGGTCATCGGTTCGTGGCTTGGCGATGGTGCAGCCGGCCAGTACCAGTAGGGCTGCCGCAAGCAATCCCTTGCGAAGCGTCGACAAATCAATGGTTTGCAGCATCGTCAAATCTTCCTGTTAGCCCTGGCTGGCGTCTGCGCACGTGTGTCGAACGAGGGCGCCCGGAGCCAAGACGCGCAGGGTAAGCGAAATGGGGGGCCAGTTCCACGGATGCAAGCCCCGCGAGGTCTTGTTTGCACTGCACAATTGCTGGCCGCTACAATAGTCGCCAAACCGGTGTTACTGAATTCTCAAGAGGCTTGATCAAGATGGCGCGTATTACCGTAGAAGATTGTCTTTCGGTCGTCGACAACCGATTCGAACTCGTGTTGATGGCGACCAAGCGCGCGCGCCAGTTGGCCAAGGGAGCCGATCCGGCCGTCGAGCCCCACAATGACAAGCCGACGGTAATATCGCTGCGCGAGATTGCCGCACGCAAGGTCGATCAGAAAATGATCGACGAAATAGAGAAACAGACGCGTGAGCGTGCAGAGCGTGAGGCCCTGGAGTGGGCTGCCGCTGAGGTTGACGAGGATCTTTCCAAGGGCGGCGACGACCTGTAACGAGGATGGTCCGCAGCCAAGCCGGCTATTGCGCGGTGGTCTGACACGACGCAACGGCGAGGTGGCGATGAAGGCAGCAGTCAATTCGCGAGGTGCCAAGCGCGACAAAATTCCCGCGTTTGTGCAAGCGCTTGAAGACAAGCTGGCCGGCTATCTGACGCAAGCGCAGATTCTTCGCGTGCGCCGCGCCTATGAAGTTGGCGCACGGGCGCATGACGGGCAGACGCGCAAAAGCGGCGAACCCTACATCACCCATCCCGTTGCGGTGGCCGGTATTCTCGCCGATCTTGGCATGGACGCCGAAACGATCATCGCGGCGATTCTTCACGATACGCTGGAAGATACGGCAGTGAGCGCCGAAGAGCTGACCGCCGAGTTTGGCGGCACGGTCAGCGAGCTCGTCGACGGCGTGACCAAGCTCGACAAGCTGCATTTCAAGAGTCGCCAGGAAGCGGCCGCGGAAAGCTTCCGCAAGATGCTGCTGGCGATGGCGCGCGATTTGCGCGTGATCCTGATCAAGCTCGCCGACCGCTTGCACAATATGCGCACGCTGGGTTCGATGGAGCCCGCATCACGTCGTCGCATTGCCCTCGAAACGCTTGAGATCTATGCGCCGATCGCGCAGCGACTTGGCATGAACCGGTTCAAGGCCGAACTGCAGGATCTCGGCTTCAAGGCCATGTATCCCGATCGCCATCGGGTCATTTCCGCGCGAATCCGCACGGTACTTGGCAATCGCCGTGAGGCCATGGGCAAGATCGAGGCAGCACTTGACGCGCGTCTCGAATCCGAGGCGCTGCCGCACCGCACGATCAGTCGGATCAAATCGGCCTACAGCATCTACAAGAAGATGCGCACCGAGAACAAGTCGTTCGCCCAGGTCATGGACGTTTATGGCTTCCGTGTTGTCGTCGGCAGCGTCACCCAGTGCTACCAGGCGCTCGGCGCCGTGCACGGCTTGTTCAAGCCGATGGATGGGCGCTTCCGCGATTTCATCGCCATTCCAAAGGCTAACGGCTACCAATCCTTGCATACCGTGCTTTTCGGGTCTTTTGGCGCGCCGATCGAGATACAGATTCGCACCGAAGACATGGATGCGGTCGCCGATCGTGGGGTCGCCGCGCATTGGGCGTACAAAGCCGATTCGGGTCCCGCCAACAGTGCCCAGAGTCGCGCCCGCGAATGGGTATCGAATCTTGTCGACGAGCAGAACCGGACGCCCTCATCGCTCGAATTCATCGAAAGCGTCAAAGTCGACCTGTTTCCCGACGAGGTCTATCTTTTCACACCGCGCGGCAAGATCCTCGCCTTGCCACGCAACGCGACCGCACTCGATTTCGCCTATGCGGTGCATACCGACGTCGGCATGCACGCGGTGGCAGCGCGCGTCGACACCAAGCTCGCGCCCTTGCGTACGCGTCTGAGCAGTGGTCAGTCGGTTGAAATCATCACCGCGCCGTCCGCCGTGCCGAGCACGCAGTGGCTCGAATGGGTGGTCAGCGCCAAGGCGCGTACAGCGATTCGCCACTTCCTGAAGCGCTTGCAGCATGAAGATGCGATTGAGCTCGGTCATCGCATGCTTGATCGCGCGATGGACATGCTCGGTACGTCACTTGAAGTGCTGCCTGCCGAAAAACTCAACCGCTATCTCGAAGACAACAAGCTGCGCGCGCTCGAAGATCTGCTCGCCGATATCGCGCTCGGCAACCGCACCGCCGATCAGGTTGCGCGCTCGCTGTTGGAGCTGCACGACGAAGGTTCGGCCATATCGCGATCACAGCACGCCGAAAAGATCCTGATCACTGGCGCAGAGCGCGGTGTGCTGAGTTTTGGCAATTGTTGCCATCCGGTACCGGGCGACGGAATCATGGGCTATCTGTCGGCGGGCAAGGGCATTGTCGTGCATCGTCTTGAATGTCCGAACATGCCTGAGCTGCGCAAGTCGCCCGAGCGCTGTCTCGAGATCGACTGGGATTCCAGTGTCAGCGGTGATTACCGTGTCGAATTGCGCATCATCGTGGCGAACAAGCCGGGCGTCCTCGCCCAGGTCGCCGCCGCGGTTGCCCACGCCAATTCGAATATCGAAAATGTCGAATACAAGGAGCGCGATTTGATGAGCGCGGCCTTGTTGTTCACCATCGAGGTCACCAGTCGCAAGCATCTCGCCGATGTCATGCGCGGCGTGCGCCGCCTTGCGGTGGTCAATGCTGTCTACCGCCATCCCGTCTGATCGAGGATTTAACCAATGTCCAGTCGCCGCATCATCCATTCCGACCTTGCTCCAAAAGCTATCGGCCCGTACTCGCAGGCTGTCCAGGTCGGCAACACGTTCTATCTTTCGGGGCAGACGCCGATCGATCCGAATACCGGTGAGCTGGTCAACGGCGACATCAGTGCGCAGGCGATCCAGGTGTTCGAAAACCTCAAGGCTGTTCTCGCCGCCGCCAATCTGGACTTCAACCACGTGGCACGCGTGGGCATCTATCTGACCGACCTGGGCAACTTCGCTGCGGTCAACGAGGTGATGAAGACGTATTTCAGCGAGCCGTATCCGGCACGCTCAACGATTGGCGTCGCCGCGCTGCCCAAGGCCGCGCACGTCGAGATCGATCTGGTCGCCGTGATCAACTGATCGGGTTCATTGGGCGGGCGCGGTCAGGCCGGGTATTCTTGGCCAATGCCGCGCGCCGAGAAAAACGCAGAAGTTGATTCGAACACCGATCCCGGACTTGCGCCGGTCGGCGGCTTGGCCGGCGTCGGCCCGAAGCTCGAACTCGCCTTGGCGAAACTCGGTATCAGCCGTGTGCAGGATCTCTGGTTTCATCTGCCACTGCGCTATGAAGATCGCACGCGGCTGACGCCGATTCGTGACTTGCGCGTTGGCGAGTCGGCCCAGGTCGAAGGCGTCATCGAAGCCGTCGAACGTGGCTTTCGCTTCCGCCCGCAATTGCGCGTGGTCATCAGCGACGACACGCGGACCATGTTGACCTTGCGTTTCTTCACCTTTCGCCGCGCCCAGGTCGACCAACTCACACCCGGTTCGCGGCTGCGCTGCTACGGCCAGATCCGTCACGGCGCGAATGGTCCGGAAATCGTGCATCCGCAGTACCAGCGTCTGGCGGTCGAGGGCGCTGTCGTCGAAGAAGCGCTGACGCCGGTGTATCCGGCCACCGATGGTCTCGGCCAGAAGCGAATTTCCACATTGATCGAGCAAGCACTGCAACGCCTGCCAGACGATGAAGCCCTCGAATTGATTCCGTTGCCGCTACGCGAAACGCTGCAACTGATGTCGCTACGTGAGGCGCTGCTGTGTGTGCATCGCCCACCCGCGGAGGCGAACGTTGCAGCGCTTCTACTCGGCACGCATCCGTCCCAGCAACGTCTCGCTTTCGAGGAATTGCTGACCCATCACCTGAGCCTCAAACGCCTGCGTGCGCAAGTGCGCGAGCACGGCGCACCGCGGTTGCGTGGCAATGGGAAGATGCGCAAGGCGCTCATCAGTTCATTGCCTTTTGCCTTGACCCAGGCACAGAAGCGCGTCAGTGCCGAGATCGCCAAGGATCTGATTGAAGGCGAGCCGATGTTGCGTCTCGTCCAGGGTGATGTCGGCTCGGGCAAGACGATTGTCGCCGCATGGGCGGCGTTGGCGGCGATTGAATCGGGTTACCAAGTCGCGCTGATGGCGCCGACCGAATTGCTCGCCGAGCAGCATCTGCGAAATTTACGCGAATGGATGCAGCCACTCGGCATCGAGCCGGTCTGGCTGGCCGGCAAAGTGCAGGGTAGGGCACGCAAGGCGACGCTTGAGGCGCTGTCTGGCGATGCGCAACTCGTCGTCGGCACGCATGCGTTGATGCAGCAAGGTGTGGAGTTCCGCAATCTCGGTCTGGTTATCATTGATGAGCAGCACCGCTTCGGCGTGCACCAGCGTCTGGCCTTGCGTGACAAGGGGCGTGAAGGATCGCGCGTTCCGCATCAGCTTGTGCTGACCGCCACGCCCATTCCGCGAACCCTCGCGATGACCGCGTATGCCGATCTTGACGTCTCGGTGATTGATGAATTGCCGCCAGGGCGCACGCCGGTGACAACGGTCGCGTTGTCCGGCTCGCGTCGCGGTGAAGTCATTGAGCGCATTCGTGCGGCCTGCGCCGATGGCCGCCAGGTCTATTGGGTATGCACCCTGATCGAGGAATCCGACGAGGTTGAGGCGCAGGCCGCTGAAGGCGCCTATGCCGAGCTGTCCGGCATGCTCGACGGGCTCGCCATCGGTCTTGTTCATGGACGTCTCAAGCCGAGCGAGAAGCAGGCGGTCATGGACGATTTTCGTGCTGGCAGGATCGCATTGCTGGTCGCGACGACGGTGATCGAGGTCGGTGTGGATGTGCCGAATGCGAGTCTTATGGTCATCGAAAATGCCGAGCGATTGGGATTGGCCCAGTTGCATCAATTGCGCGGTCGCGTCGGACGCGGCAGCCAGGCGTCCAGCTGCGTGCTGATGTATCAAGCGCCGCTATCGGCCATGGCGCGTGAGCGACTCACAGCCATGCGTGAAACCAGCGACGGCTTTGTCATCGCCGAGAAAGATCTAGAGCTGCGCGGTCCCGGCGAATTACTCGACACGCGCCAGACCGGCCGCCTCGAATTTCGCATCGCCGACCTCACGCGCGACGCAGGCATGTTGGTCGATGTGCAGCGCATCGGCGCCGAAATGCTCGAACACTACCCGCGCAGTTGTGAGCGCTTGATTGCGCGCTGGGTCGGCGGCGCGGCGCGTTTCGCGGGGGCTTGAGGGTTGATTCCTACATTGCGCGACACCTTCTCTGGTTCTGTTGGCGACTACCGCCTTTGCGAGTGCCTTGGCGCGGAGACTACTCGTATGGTTTATTTCTCTACGGCTATTCTTTTCAGCAGACGATTGTCGCCGTCTACCGAGGTGTTTCGCCACCATTGCTCGCCGCTTTGGCGATACCGGCGACTTTGGTTTTTGCGATGGCATCGTGGCAATGACTGGAACAACCTCTGTTGCGTCTGAAACAATCGCCTTCCCTGCAACCTGTCCCAGCATTGAAACCATGAGCATGAAATTATTGATTGATACCGACCCCGGAGTCGACGACGCGCTAGCCATCCTGATGGCGCACGAACACGGAGATGTGCAAGCGCTCACTATCGCCGCAGGCAACGTCGGCCTCAAGCACACGGTCACCAATGCACTGAAGCTTCTCGAAGTGATTGGCGCCGAGACGCCGGTGTACCCGGGTTGCGAACATCCGTTGGTGCTCGCCGCGGCGGATGCGGCCTATGTCCACGGTGCCGATGGCTTCGGTGATACCGGCTATGACGCGCCACTGCGCGCGCCGAACAATGAACATGCGGCCTTGGCGATCCTGCGATTGAGTCGTGAGCATGCTGGCGAGTTGACCCTCGTCGCCCTCGGTCCGCTGACGAATCTGGCCCTGGCACTGCGTCTGGATCCGACGTTGCCAACCCGAATCAAGCGTTTTGTGATCATGGGCGGGGCGGTAAGCGGACGCGGCAACACGCATCTGGTTCCGGCGGAATTCAATATCGGTTTCGATCCCGAGGCCGCGCACGTCGTTTTCTCATCGTGGCCAAAGTTCGAGCTGGTCGACTGGGAAGCGACTCTGCGCCACGGCCTGGATTACGCGGACCTCGAAGGTTGGCTGGCTGCAGACTCACCTCGGGCCCGTTTCTATGACGCGATCTCGCGTCGGACGAGAATCTGGGCGCGCGAGCACGAGCGTGAGCGCCTGCTCAGCGCCGACGCCTTGGCCATGGCGGTTGTGCTCGATCCCGGCATCGTCACGGAGACGCTGGATCGCCACGTCGGTATCGAACTGGCAGGCACGCTCACGCGTGGAGCAACGGTGGTTGATTGGGAGTGCCGCATGGGGCTGACGGCAAATGCGCGAATCGTTCTGGCCGTCGATCAGCAGCGTTTCGAAAACTTGATCCGCTCGGCCCTCGGCGCCGATTGAGCCGTCAGGCTGGTTTTCGGCTTGCACGGCCTTGCAGTCACCGCTACAATCGCGCTCTTTTCTTCCGGGTCCGCCCGGCCAACGGTACTGTCTCATGAAGCTCGATACCCATCCGAAATACAAATCCGTCGTTTTCCAGGATCTGTCCAGCGACTTCTCGTTTCTGACCCGCTCGACCATGTCCAGCAAGGAAACCGTGAAGTGGACGGATGGCAATGAATATCCGCTGGTCAAGGTGGATATTTCGAGCCACTCGCACCCGTTCTACACCGGCAAGCAGAAAGTCGTCGATGCCGGTGGCCGAGTCGACAAGTTCCGTCGCCGCTACGCGAAATAAGCGCCAATCCGCTGTTTTGACGGATAAAACGCCGGCCCTGTGCCGGCGTTTTCGTTTGCGCGTCCCGGCTAGCGCAGCAACCGTCGTTGCTCACAACGGCGCCTGCGCTATGCAATAATCGGGATCGGGTACGGCTGCGTATGTAGGCGACTGCAGGCATGCCCAAGCCGCGTTTTCGCGCCGTACAATCCCCGTTTTCCCCCATGTTCCCGTGTCGCTCATCGGCCCGGGACCTGCCGAAGGAGTCCGCCGTGTCCGAGCATACCGTCCAACTCATCGATACCACGAATGATCGCACTACCCAGCTACCGGTTGTAACTGGCACGCTTGGCGATCCGGCGCTCGATATCGGCAAGCTGAAGAAGGACACCGGCTATTTTACCTACGATCCGGGATTTGTCTCGACCGCAAGCACACGCAGTGCGATTACGTATATCGATGGCGACAATGGCGTGCTCTTGTATCGAGGCTATCCGATCGAGCAGCTGGCCAAACATTCTAGCTTTCTCGAAACCTCGTACCTGCTGATCAATGGTGAGCTGCCGAACAAGGCCGAGTTCAGCAAGTTCGAACACGAAGTCACGCATCACACGATGATGCACGAAGCGCAAAAAAACTTTCTCAACGGCTTCCACTACGACGCGCATCCGATGGCGATGTTGTGCGCATCAGTCGCATCTTTGTCGGCTTTCTATCACGACACGCTCGATATGGAAGATCCAGAGCAGCGCCGTTTGGCGGCGATTCGTCTGATCGCCAAGATGCCGACGATTGCCGCTGCGGCGTATCGTTCATCGGTTGGCTGGCCGGTGCGCTATCCGCGCAACAATCTGGAATATGTCACTCGATTCCTGCACATGATGTTTGAAGTGCCCAGCGAGCCGCTGGATCTGAATCCGGTGGTCGCAAAAGCGCTCGATCTGCTCTTTATCTTGCATGCCGACCATGAGCAGAACGCATCGACCTCGACTGTCCGTCTGGTCGGGTCGACCGGTGCAAATCCTTACGCTTGTGTCGCTGCGGGTATCGCCGCGTTGTGGGGGCCGGCACACGGTGGCGCCAATGAAGCCGTACTGACCATGCTCAACGACATCGGCGATGCGAAGAACGTCGCCTCTGCGGTGGCCAAGGCGAAAGACAAGGATTCCGGATTTCGCTTGATGGGGTTCGGTCACCGCGTCTACAAGAACTTCGATCCACGTGCGACGATCATCCGTGAGATGACGCACAAGGTCCTGGCCGATCTGAATATCGAGGATCCGTTGCTCGATGTCGCGATGGCGCTGGAAGAAGTTGCGCTCAAGGATTCCTACTTTGTCGAGCGCAAGTTGTATCCGAATGTCGATTTCTATTCCGGAATCATCTACAAGGCGTTGAAAATTCCGACCGAGATGTTCACGGTAATGTTCGCCATCGCGCGTACTGCGGGTTGGGTCGCGCATTGGCTTGAACAACAGGTTACGCCCGATGCAAAGATCGGTCGCCCGCGGCAGATCTATACCGGCTCGGTCGAGCGCGATTACGTCGATCTGGAAAAGCGCTGAGCGCTTGGCGGCTGACGGCGCGGTCGCGCTGTTTCAGCCGCTTTTGAGCAGGTTTGCGACCGTATTGCGTGCCGCTCGCTGCATCGGGCGTTCGCTGATTCGATCAAGTGGCGCTTGACGCAAGCCATCCAATGGAAACACGCTCAGATCGATCGCCGTATCATCGGC
>JBDSPX010000164.1:0-9590 GCA_039930065.1 Dokdonella sp. | reverse complement strand
GCTCCGGACGGCTCGGACGATCATCGGAATCATCACCACCGAAACCACCATCGTCATCGCGACGGCGACGGTCACCCTTGTCATCCTTGTTCTTCATGATTGCGGACATTTCGGTAACCGCGTCATCTCGCTTGATCACCAGATGGCGCAACACGGCGTCGTTGAAGCGGAAGCCGGACAACAGTTCGTCGAGCACCGGCTGGCTGACTTCAATGTTCATCAGAACATAGTGGGCCTTGGCCAGATGCTGCATCGGAAACGCCAATTGACGGCGGCCCCAATCTTCAAGGCGATGGATCTTGCCGCCATCCGCTTCCACCATCGACTTGTAACGCTCGATCATGGCGGGCACTTGCTCACTCTGGTCCGGATGGACCAGAAATACGACTTCATAATGACGCATGGTTAATCCTTGTGGATGTCCGCAACGGTTTGCGGGGGTAGCCTCCCGACACGCGGTGAGGCAAGAATCTCCGTCAAGGGACTGACGAAGGGGCGCGGATAGTAATGGATTCAAGGGCCTGGAGCAAGGTTGTCGAGCACTGGGATCCAGACGTTCGACTCAGTACGCCTGAACCGACGCCGGCGGATTGCGCATCCAGGCAGCCCATGCCGTGGCCATGACAGCCAGTCCGCCTGGATAGTGAGCTTGCAGAATCTTCTCGGCTTTGACCTGCACACACGGACTCTCGCGTTGTGCCGCCAGAACCGCCGACAAGGCCACCCTGCCTGGCGGCGTCTGCATCAACATCGCCACGAGTCCGAACGCTCGCAGATAACGCTGCTCCTGTCCCGGCCCATAAAAACCCAGCCCGTCACTGGCCAGCAGCTCGATCAATTCGCCCTCACCATCACCCTCGATGCGCGCCGACGCCAGGCTTCTTGCTGATTCGGCTATGGCAACTTGAGCGCCCATACCGGAAACCTTGATGTGCTCAAAGTAGCTTGCCAAGCCCTCATTGAGCGCCGTCGGCAAGCGGCCGATTCGCTCATGCACAAGCGCGTGGGTGATTTCATGACGCAGGATGAGGAAGTTCGATTCATCATCGTCCTGCAAGCGGATATGGATGGTTCGCCCCAGCGTCGAATAGGTGCCCGCGGAGTTGGCCATGGCGGGATTGCCCGCGCGTTGCGCATAGGTTTGCGCCGAAGCAATGAACTCGATATCCAGTACCAAGCCGGGATCGCCTGAAACACCGAGCGAATCGCGCAATACGCGTTCGATCGCCTGTGCTGAGCTGATCGCGTTGCGACTGAGATCATCCGGCAGGTTTACGTCATAGCCGCGCGCCCTGACCACAATCGGCGGAACGTCGTTGGACTCGATGCGGCGGTAGTCGCGCGCAGCAGCAGTCGGTGCCTGGTCGGAAAAATGGATGATGCCGCTGGCATCGGTCCAGCGATGTATCGCCGTCGCCTGCGGTTTCGCCGCATTCGCGGTACCGGCCAGGCATGCGTGGTCAGCGTAGGTCGAGTGCGACAACTTCTTCGCCAGCGTCAAAAGTTCCGAGCCTCCCTCGCCGGGTTTGGGTGGCGCCGCAGACGTGATCGTAGATGGCGACGGAATGGCCGCTCGCGGCCGCTGCACGGCGGTTTCAACCGGACTAGGCCGCCCCTGCGCAATTTCGGACGACGTCACTTCTGGTGCGGCCGAAATGGCAACCGGTAGTGGAATGCGAGTGGAGACCAGCCAGGCTGCCGAGGCAACCAAACCAATCAATCCAAACAACAAAAGCGTGAGACGTATCAGCATCGATCAAACACCCGCGACGGTGTGCGGGAGCCGGATGGGTGACGATAGTCTTTTTCGCACACTGCCTTGTTCATCGGGCAAGCATAGCAATCCGCAAACCCGCAAAGCCCGCCACTGATGCTCGGTTAATGCGTCGAACGCTAAACTGTTCCGATGCCTGCCGGTCACTTTGTATCGGCTCACTCGTGGAGGAACACAGCATGATGGAATGGTTGCAAGCGCCTGAGCACACCTACTGGGTTGATCTCGGCATCCGTATTGGGGGGCGACTGATTGGCGCACTCGTCCTGTTGTTCATTGGCCTGCGCCTTGCCCGTGGCTTGGGTCACTGGATCGGCGTAAAGCTTCAGAACAGCGAACTCGAATCGACGGCGGCGATCTTTCTCGGCAAGGTCGTCCTGATCATGATGCAGATTATTTTGCTACTGGCCGTGGTGCAGGTACTTGGGGTGCCAGTGGCTTCCATGTTCGCAGTTCTAGGCGCCGCCGGATTGGCGATCGGCCTGGCAATGAAGGATTCTCTTTCGAATATCGCTTCGGGAATCATGCTGGTGACCCTGCGCCCATTCCATGTCAACGATTTGGTAACGATCAACGGCGTCACCGGCAAGGTCGAAATGGTCAGTATTTTCCAGACTCGTTTGCGCGGCGCCGACAACCAGGTGATCACCCTGCCCAACTCCCTGATCACCACTGACTCGATCATCAATTTGACGCCGGACACGATGCGCCGCATCGAGCTCGTCATCGGCATTGGCTATGGTGACAACATCGATCAGGCGCGTTCGATTGCGATGGACATCATGCAGGCGGATTCGCGCGTGCTGAAAGAGCCTCAGCCTACCGTCTTGGTCTATGAGCTGGCCGAAAGCAGCGTCAATCTCGGAATTCGCTGTCACGTGGGCAATGCCGACTATTTCGCGACCAAGTGCGAACTGACCGAAGCCATCAAAAAACGCTACGACCGCGAAGGCGTCAGCATTCCATTCCCGCAGCGCGATTTGCACATCATCGGCTCTGCAAACAAGGAAACCGGCGAATCCCTGCAGCTGGCGAATGCGTCATAGCGCGTCATCCTATTCCGACGTCATTAAAAAACCCGCCGTTCGGCGGGTTTTTTTAATGAGATGGTGAATCGCGTTAATCCGTCGCCGCCTGACAAGCGAGAAGATCGCTGTCCTTGATCACCCATTTGTCGGTGTCATTGCAAAGCGCCACATTCTCGACGACACATTCATCGCCGTCCTCGTCGACAACCTTGACGTCCCACTTGTCGCAAGGAACGCCGCTCAAAGTGAATTGCTCGCCGGTTTCGATGGTCTTGTCGCCAAGCTGATCATCTCCCCACTCGGTTTGATCCGTGGGCGAGAAATACATCTCGTGAATCGCCCATTTCGATTGGTTGACGACAACCACTTTGGAGTTGTTCGCGGCGACCGCAGATGTCGCGGCGAAGGAAACCAGCAAGGAACCAATAATCAGAAATCGGTTGCATTTGGACATTGCGCGTCACCTTGTGTCTGGATAGATAAGAAGAACAGTTCTAGGCACCTGGGCACAGTACCTGTCGGTGGCTTAGCAAGGAATAGGCCAATGCAGCGCGAACCTGCAGAGGCTAAAACGCGCGCATTGAGCACGCTTTCGCCTGTCAGTCAGGTTGGGCGCTCACGCCGCATGTGCGAGGCGATAGCCCTTGATGCGTGATGCAAACTCCTGGAGCGCACGATTTCCGCTTTCCTCGGCTTCGCGACACCATTGTTTCAGACCTTCGAGCATCGCTTCACCATTGCGCCCTTCCATCAATTCGAGCAAGCGCTGACGGTATTCCATGACGGTCGCCATCGCCGGTCGTTGATTGATCCATGCGCCAAGACGCTCACGCGCATCGTGGTCGAGCCAACGCCCGCCACTGGACAAGGCTTTGCGCAGGCGCTTGGGCAGATCCTTCAGGCTGGCTCCGGCATGCGCCGCTTCGGCGCGCAAGGTGGGTGCGGTAACCACGCGGAAGTAGTCGGTCATCACCTGGAATTTGTGCGTGAGCAACGCTTTGATGGTGTCGGTATCCGGTGCGTGGATGTCTTCGCGAATGTCGAGCGACGGCGCAACGCGCATGACCTTGGCCATGCCGAGAACGTTGAAAATCCGGATCATCATCCAGCCGATATCAAATTCGAAACTGCGCAGCGAGAACTTGGCCGAACTTGGGAACGCATGATGGTTGTTGTGCAGCTCTTCGCCACCGACGATCAATCCCCACGGCGTCAGATTGGTCGAGGTGTCGTCACTTTCAACGTTGCGATAACCCCACCAGTGGCCCAAACCGTTGATCACACCGGCCGCCATGAACGGGATCCAGATCATCTGTGCGGCCCAGATCACCACACCCCAGAGTCCGAACAGCGCGAAACTAAGGAAAAGCATCAAGGTCGGACCAAATTCCGGGAAGCGGCTATAGACATTGCGTTCCAGCCAATCATCCGGCGTGCCTCGACCGTATTTCTCGGTGATTGTGGCATCGCGCCGCGCCTTGCGATAGAGATCGACACCATCGAGCAGCACTTTCTTGATGCCGAAGAATTGCGGGCTGTGCGGATCTTCTTCCGTTTCGCATTTGGGGTGATGCTTGCGATGAATAGCGACCCATTCCTTGGTCACCATCGCAGTCGAAAACCACGACCAGAATCGGAAGAAATGCGCGAGTACCGGATGAAAGTCTACGCCACGATGCGCCTGGCTACGATGCAGGTACAAGGTCACCGAGAAAATCGTGAACTGGGAAACGACTACGAAATAAAGCACCAGCATCGGCCACGAAGCACGGGTCAGGCCATTTGTCAGGAAATCGGCTATCGAATCGAACATGGTTTCTACCGGATTGGACTATCGTTGGACTATAACCGACAAGCCTCGGCTGAACCTACCGCAGCAGCATACGGGGACGCAAAGAGGAGAGATCGGACACGGCGCACAAGCATGGGTAGCAGACGCCAACACAGTAAATGGTGGTCAGTCAGAGCAATGCAATGAGCGTGCCCGACTCACCTTCGAAAGCGACATCTCAGCGAAATCAGCTTGCCCCAAACAATCGCGCGAGCATTCGCAGCGGCGCCGTGATCCGCCACGAGAGTGATGCATGCATCAAATCCAGGCGTTTGGCCTGATCCTCGATGATCGCGCGCAATCCTTCCGGCATATCACGTCGACCGAGAGCGCGATTCAGCTCCAGATTCTCACTGCGCATTTGCTTCAAAGCCGCTTGCAGCCGTCGAATCTCTTCTCGGCAATCCACGAGGTCGAGTTCATTGTTCGACTTCGCCGCAGGCGACAACGGACCCGACATAGCTGCGTCGCCCGCCGAGACTTTCAAACCGGCTTCGTCAACCACTTGGTCAGGGTTGGATGAGACCACGCTGCGCTACTCCTCGATCATTGGAATCAATTTGCTGATGATGCAGGCGGGAAAATCAGCCGTCTGTTTGCTCAACAATTTCTCAATGCCGTCAGTCGCCGCCGAACGCGACCCGCACAGGCATCCATGCTGAAATTTTCATCGAGAAGCTTTCTTGCATTGCGGCTTCGTCGTGACGCTTCAGCCGAATCACTGATCACCTGTTGCATTTGCCAGGCGGCGTGCCCCTCGTCGACTTCGGCCCATACCTGATCCTGGGCAAACAGATATTCGTTCTCTCCTACTGGCACCAATTTGAAATCGACGGGCCAGCCCGTCTGCGGTGACAGCAGTTCGGTCGTGGCCGAATAATCAGTCGCAATCACTGGTTTTCCCAGTGCCATGGCTTCCGCAATGATCAGGCCAAGACCTTCGCTGCGATGCAGCGACACGACCGCATCGCAGCAGTTGATAAGCTGCAAGGTCCTCACACGATCCAGCGCACCATCGACCACGATGATATCCGGATCATCCTGCAACGCATCGCGAAGTTGCTTGTTCTTTTCCGGGGCCATATCTGCATTCAAGGTCTTGATGACCAGTTTCATTTTCTTCGCGCCACCCACCGATTTGACCGCTCGACGAAATGCTCTTGCGACCGCAAGTGGATTCTTGCGTTCGATGAACGAAAAGAAATCAAAGGCGAAAAAGAACAGGTAGGCATCCTCAGGCAACGAAAACGTCGAGCGAGCGGCTTCGCAAGGTGGCGCAAGCGCCAACGGAAGCGGCATATGCACAACCGGAATCTTCAAATAGGGTGCCAGCATCGTCTGGATGTAGCGGGTCGGAGCCCAAACTTCATCAACGCATTCGAGCGCTTTCAGCCACGGCTCCGGAAATTCTTCAAGCTCCCAGAATGGCATTGCAATTCGATAGGCATCCGGGCGCAACGCATCACCCAGATGATCAATTGTTCGCTGAAGTTGATCAGCATTGATATTGAACAATTGGATCGGTGCGAGCGAGCGCTCGACCATCATCTCGTCATCCGCGCTTTCGGTCGCTTTCGAATGGGATTTGAACTCCACCGGCAAGCCGCGCACTCCAATACCTGCGTGCCGAATCGCGCCGAGCATTTGACGTCCTGCCTCGCCGATACCGAGCGCCAGTCGCAGGTAGCCAATCACGTCGATTTCCGGCTCGCTGGCATCGCGTTGCGGCGGCGGCTTTTTCGACAGGTATCTCGCCGGATCATGCCCTGACCGAATGACACTCGATTCGATCAGTCTGCGATCAAGAGTGCGGGTTTTCGCCTTGCCGATATGCCCTCGAACATACGCCTCCGCACTATCCAAACGCGAAAAGTCATAGTTTGCTTGATGATTCCTGTCACTCTGATGGAGAAACTTCATGAAATTCGTGACAGGAAACCGAAAGGTGCCCGCAGCGGGAACGCAAGGCAAATGCAGGAATTCCTCGTACGTCTCGAATGGATCTCCATTGGACCAGCTCAGATGCGTGTCGCGATACATTTTTCTTGCCGATGCCGGGATAGGCGTACCCGAGGCAAATCGTGCATAGCTGTAGGTTGCATTGGGTATCGTTCCGTGACCGTTTTCAAGCAGTCGGGCCACGTAGTGCTGCATCAGATGCTCAAGTGCGGGCGAGCGATCGGCATTACGGAACGCCTTGGTGTGCTTGGACAACCATGTCGGCTTGCGCACATCGATTCCGCTGAAGTGAAAAAAGCACAGCGGCCGCCCATCGACGTGCCAGACTTCGCCCTCTTCACTCAAGTCGCGTTGACTCAGGTTCCAGTACGCCACGTTGCATGCGGTATTGCGAAGTACGCGAGCGCCCTCGGCGAATCCTGGTACCAGATCCATGAATTTCTGATCGACGAAAATGCCGCGCTCCTGATCATTGATGCAATCAAATCGAAGCTTTCTTGACCACCATCGGAGAATGCGATCGGTCTCCTCGCTCGCCCCGACACCGAGAAAACCCAAGTTGTAGATTCCCGCACGCATGATGCCAAGATCGTCAGGATAGGTATCGATCTCGGCAGGCTTGGTCAGGTGCGGCGTGAAGACGAAGCTCGCACCCTGGTCGATCAGGTCGAGCACCGGTTTCAACGGCGAGAAGATTTCAATATCGGGATCGAGGTAAATCACGCCACGATGACCGCGTGCCAGCACATGTCGGAACATGAAAGGCTTCAGTGCGGTGTTGAACTCCATGACGTCATAGCGAAAGGCGAAGTCGCGAAAATCCGGAATATCCAGCGCATCGCCACGCACAACTGTGCACCCGTCCGGGTAGAAGTTTTCATCGACCAGCGGCTCGTCCGCCAGGCACAGATAGAGCGTCGCTTCGGGATGATGACGACTTGCGCTTTCAAGCAGCACCTTGGCCATCGGCACATAGTTGTTAGAGCAGATCGTGAAAATGGCAGTGCCATCAATTGCCATGACGCAAAAACCTTGTCTGGACGGTGGATCAGCGGTGACTCCGAATCAGGCCGCATGCGCAAAGCTGACCACGGCAGCCTTTTCGTGACGGCGCGAAACGACGTCGAGCCGGAAGCGGTCGATCCTGAATGGCGATCGGCATTATTGCAACACCATGCCCTAGTCGAAGCCATCCGAAAAAATTAAGTCAGCCTGCAATTCATAGGCGCCGATATCGACGCCTGCATACCGCATCTGCCCGCGTTGATCGGTCAAAGGCGCATCCATTGAAGAACCCGTATCGACGGCAGCTGAACCCGGAGCCAGCGCCATGGTTTCGGTCAGGCCACCATTCGCCGCGATCGGGAGCAATTGTGGATTGGCAAACGTCGCCCCTGTCGTCACGGCCTGTTCCTGTTGCCCCGATCCCGGCCGGATTTGCGGCCATTGCACGTTGTTGCCACCGCTGACGGGGAAAAGCAAAGCCCACGGATTGTAGGCATTACCCGCCGTATTGTTCTGGAAAACCGTGTTGCGCATGGTGATCGCGAGACCAGCGCTATTGGCGATTCCCGCCGCAAAACAAACATCACAGACGGCGACGTTGTCGGCGATAGTCACGTTCTGCAGAAGTAAACCACCACTGCCCCGCAGGTTCATCGCGCCACCGAGCCCGGTTCGCGCGATGTTACCGACAAAGGTGCTGTTGCTGATGTCTCCGCTGGCGCGAATCAGCGTGGCGGTCTGGTGGTCGAAGATCGAAAGCCCGCCGTAGCCGGATGCCTGGTTTTCACGAAACGTCGATCCGCGGATAGAAAACGGTCCGCCCTGCAGGTAGACGCCTCCGGTATGCGCATTGCTGGTCCCGACACTGTTGTTGCCCTGGACCGTGGAATCGAGAATTCGGGTGAAACTGGTTGTGTCATACACCGTCGTGAACAGGCCAGCACCGTAGGCATTCGATTGGTTGTCGAGCAGTCGCACACGACACAAATTGACGAACCGATCAGCGCCGTCGACACCGATAGCCCCTGCATTGCCGCCATTGCCCGGATTGCCGCCCATACCGGTCGCCATGTTGCTCGACAATTCACTGTCATAGAAGTTGACGCGCTTGGAACCCAACGCATAGACGGCGCCTCCATTGGCGCCACTATTGCCATCCATCAACGTCTTGACCACGCTCAGCTCGTTGGCACCAACCGCGTAGATTGCGCCGCCGCCGTCGTCTTGTGCCGAGGTGACGGCGTGATTGTTCGAGAAGCGGGAATTGAAGATCCGGATCGAGACAGCCTGCCAAGGGCCACCCGTCGGCTTCCACAAACCCGCACCGGATCCCGTCGGCGTCGAACCGTTGGCGATGGTCGCGTTGAGCAGATTGAACGTGAAGGTCAAATTGGATGGATTGTCGATACGCGCGACCCGGCGCATATTCCCGCCCGAAAGCGTCGCCCCGCCGGCATCCAGTGTTGTACCCCGGCTGACATGCAATTCCGAAGAAACGACCAAGGTTGATGCGCCGATGTTCAGGCGAATATCTCCACCCGCATCAAGCGCCGCCTGCAACGCCATGGTCGTGACGCTTCCGGCCGAACCATTGCCCAGTGCGATCGGATTCACCAGCACGGGAGCGACCGGAGCAGCGCAATCGAAAGAAGATTGTGCGCTCACAACTTCGCAGAGTAGCAGCGGCAACAAACAACCCAGTATTCGGATCATCAAGGAACTCCATCGCTGCTTCGCAGCAGTGTCCAGCATGATGCTTTCAAGTTGTTTGATTCGTGATCGATGCATCAGCCCAGCTCAGCAGTCTGCCCTGCGATAAGCAAAGAAAAAGGGTCGGTGAATTGAATTCACCGACCCTTGGTCTTTTTTATGGCGCGCCCGGAGAGATTCGAACTCCCGACCACCAAGTTCGTAGCCTGGTACTCTATCCAGCTGAGCTACGGGCGCTTTGGTCTTTGCTTCCCCGATCAAACTGCATTGCGCAGTTGCGCCG
>JBDSPX010000163.1:0-7937 GCA_039930065.1 Dokdonella sp. | reverse complement strand
CGGTATCAGTCAGTTGGCTCAGCAGCACGAGGGCGAGACCGCAGGCAGCGGCGAAAATGATCGGCTGACGGCGACGCATGCGTCCGATCAATCCGCGAAAGCCACCTTCGTGGGGGACGATCAAGCGTGCAAACATGCCGCCGGCCAACCCGCACAATCCACCGGTGACGAGGACCGCGATCCATGCCTTGCCGAGCGGCAGACCAATATCGATGTGGCCGAAATACGCATAGTTGCCAAGGATGCCGAGCGATACAACACCCGCAATGATCACAGCGGTGAGCAAGATGCCGCTCATGCGATGCTCGAATGCGCCGCTCATTTCCTCGATGGCGAAAACCACTCCAGCCAAAGGGGTATTGAAGGCAGCGGCGAGCCCGGCAGCGGATCCAGCCAGGATGAAACGTCCACTGGCCGCCGAATCGACAAAGCCAAATCGGCGACCGAGCGAATAGAGCAAGCCTGCGCCGACATGCACGGTCGGCCCCTCTCGTCCGACCGAAGCACCGCCAATGAGCGCGGCGAGCGTCAATGCCATTTTGCCAAGCGCCATGCGTACCGAAAGCACGCCACGACGAAACGGTTCGTCGTCAAGCTGCAGTGCGGCGATCGCCTGCGGGATGCCGGAGCCGCGGGTCGGTTTGAGAAATCCCTGGGTGGCCCATGCGAGCAGGGCGAAAGTGGCCGGCGTGATCAGAAATGGCCAGTAGGCGTTATGCGCGACGATTGTGCTGAACAAGCCGAAAGCCAGGTCGGCCGCCTTCGCAAAACCAACCGCCGCAAGACCCACCAGAATCGCGCCAGACCAGAACAATACCCGACGCCGCCACTGCACAGGAGAGAACAAGCGCTGCGCGGCCGCACGCCAAGACACCGGCGGATGCTCGTGGGTGTCGTCTGGCGGAGCTTGGCTCATCGGATGGCGAATTGGAGTGGTGGCGGATCGAGCATGATACATGCCTCGACATTGGGGTCCGGCGAGTGTTGAAGCGAGCCGTCATTGGCGGTCAGTCGCTGCATGCGCTCGGACCCCGGATCACGGCCATGCGAACGCCGCAAGCTTGATAACTGCAACCTGAACGGATACGGTTGTACCACCGAGCGCATTCGTGCAACGCGAATCAACTCTAAAAATTTCCGGGGAAAATTCATGAAACGTATCCAATGGGCATTGGCCGTGCTTTGTGCCTCCAGCTTGCCGGTGTTTGCGGCGCAAATCGGCGATGGCCCGATCATCGAAGAACACATGGACGAGGCAGCGATTGAAAGCGGTCAGGTTGGATTGCCCGCAATCCTGCAAGCAGGGGAGCGGCTATTCACTGACAAGTTTAATTTGTACGACGGAGAGGGGCGACCCGCAACAACCGGCGGCGGCGCGCATCGAATCGCGGGTAGCTCGCCGATGTTCATCCGCACGTCCAGTCCCGAGGCGAATTCCTGCGCGGGCTGCCACAACGATCCAGTGATTGGTGGAGCCGGTGATTTCGTAGCCAATGTGTTTGTACTTGCGCAGACGCTGGATCCCGTCACAGAATCAGTCAATTCCAATTTCAGCAACGAACGAAACACCCTTGGAATGAATGGCTCGGGTGCGATCGAAATGCTCGCGCGCGATATGACCGTTCAGTTGCATGCACAGCGCAGCGCGCTGCAGGACCACGCGGTTGCCGGCCAGCGCAGTAGCGTTGCACTTGTTGCCAATGGAGTTTCATTCGGTACGCTCAGCGTCGGTGCGGACGGATCACTCGATACCTCGGCGGTGGTCGGCGTGGATGCAAATCTCGTCGTCAAGCCGTTCCACCAAAAGGGCGTTGTCGTGTCGTTGCGCGAGTTCAGCAACAATGCGATGAATCATCATCACGGCATGCAAGCGGTCGAGCGTTTTGGCTTTGCGCGTACGCAGACCGACGATTTCGATGAGGATGGCGTCGTCAATGAGCTGACCGTCGGCGACATGACGGCCGTGACATTGTTCCAGGCGGCGCTGAGCGTTCCGGGGCAAGTGTTGCCGGACAACCTCGAAGCGTTGCAGGCAGTGATCAAGGGTGAGCGAAAATTTGAATCCCTCGGTTGTGCGTCGTGCCATGTGCCGAGCATGACGTTGCAGAGTCGCGACTTCATCGAACCGAACCCGTACAACCCGCCGGGAAATCTGAGCCCCGCGGATGTGCAACACATGGTTCGCTTTGACATGACTGCCGACAGCCAGCAGCCGCGTCTCGACGCGCTCGCAGGGGGCGGCGCCGTGGTGCGCGCTTATACCGATCTCAAGCGCCACGATCTTTGCGACGACCAAATTCGCTATTTTTGCAACGAGTACCTGGTTCAGGCCGGTGTGCCGACCAGTCAGTTTCTGACGCGCAAGCTTTGGGATGTCGGCAACACCGCGCCTTACGGACACCGTGGAGACTTGACCACGATCACCGAGGCAATTGAAGTGCATGGCGGTGAGGCGCGTTCCTCGCGGGATGCGTTCATGGCGCTGAGTCGATCGGAGCGCAATGAGGTCGTCGAGTTTCTGAAATCTTTACGTATTCTGCCACCCGGCACGACATCCCTCGTGGTTGATTCGAAGGGATCACCAACCACAATCGAGAATTTGAAACGCGATCTGCGTTCACAGCAGAATCCGAACTGAGTGATGCGTATGCTGGCTTGAAGAATTTTTGACGCATGTGTGGCGACTCGGAGCGGAAAATCCGTTCCGAGTCGCTGAAAGCAATCTCCCTCTGTACCGTTCCATTCTGGCCACGGGTTTGGGCGGCTGAAACGTTGGATAGGGAAATGCGCTATCGACATAGGGTGCGACTATCGGACGGCTTGCACAGCGGGCCTATGTAAGCCCGACGAGAGGCGCCGCTTATGGATGAGGGCGCGATTGCAGCTCGAAGATTTCTGCCGCCCAGACTCCTGACACCCACCGGAGAAGTCATGATTCGTATTATGCTCAGTGCGCTGCTGTTGCTCAGTTCCCCATTGTTTGCCGCGAACGAAATTGCGGCTTCAGCAACCGAGGTGCATCCGCTTCTGCTCGGATCAAAGGCACCCGATGTCGCGCTGAAGTCGCTGGATGGAAAAGACACGACGCTGTGGAAGCAGATGGCCAGCAAGCCGGCGATTCTCGTGTTCTATCGTGGCGGATGGTGTCCCTATTGCAACACCCAGCTGAGCGACCTGCGCTTGATTGCCAAGGAGGTCGAGGCGCTCGGCTATCAGATCATCGCAATCAGTCCCGATCGCCCCGAAGAGTTGGCGAAGACGTTGACCAGGGACAAGCTCGATTACACCTTGATCTCTGACAGCAAGGCTGATGCGTTGAAGGCATTCGGCATCGCGTTTCACGTTGATGCCGAGACCATCAAGAAGTATCAGGGTTACGGCATTGATCTCGAAAAATCCTCTGGTGAATCGCATCACGTGCTGCCGGTGCCGTCAGTATTCATCGTTGACAGTGATCACGTGCTGCAATTTTCCTACACTCATCCGGACTATCGCGTGCGCGTTCCGGGCAGTGTGATTCTGGCTGCAGCCAAGGCGATCGCCGCGCATGAGCAGATCGTAAAGCCGAAGCGATAGGTGAGCGCAGCTTGGGTGGAGCTTGCCTGCGTGCGACCATGCGTGCATGAACCCAGCAAACTCATCCAATCCTACCGCTTTCGCTGGCGATCTGGCCGATGTGCTTGGCCAGATCCACGAGGAAGTCCGCCCGCTGATCGGCCAGGGCAAGGTCGCGAGCTATATTCCACGTCTTGCCCAGGTTCCGGCCAATCGATTCGGCATGGCCATCGCAACTCTTGATGGCGATGTTTTCACGGTTGGCGATGCCGATGAGCTGTTTTCAATCCAGAGTATCTCCAAGGTCTTTACGCTGACACTGGCTCTCGAAACGCTCGGTGGTGAATTGTGGAAACGGGTTGGCGTCGAGCCTTCCGGCAACGCCTTCAACTCGCTGGTTCAGTTGGAGCGTGAGCGTGGAATTCCACGCAATCCTTTGATCAATGCTGGCGCTCACGTGATTGCCGATGTGATTCTTTCGAGTTCACCGACGGCCCTTGATGACCTGCTCAGTTTCGTCCGCGAGCGTGCTGACAATCCCGCAATCATCATGGACGAGGAGGTCGCTCAATCCGAACGACAAGCCGGATTCCGAAATTTTGCGCTTGCCAACTTCGTACGCAGTTTCAACAATCTTGATAACAGCGTGGAAAGCGTGCTTGATTTCTACTTCCATCAATGCGCGTTGCAGATGACCTGTGCGGATCTCGCGCGTTCCTTTCTGCACTTGGCTAACGGTGGCATCTGTCAACGAAGTGGCAAGCGAGTTATCACCGCCGATCGCGTCAAGCGCATCAACGCATTGATGCTGACTTGCGGAACCTACGATGCAGCCGGTGAGTTCGCATTCCGGGTCGGTCTGCCGGCCAAAAGTGGCGTCGGCGGCGGCATCGTTGCGGTGGTACCGAATGCAATGACGGTCGTGGTCTGGTCACCCGGTTTGGACGAGAAAGGCAATTCGCTGGCGGGTGCAGCTGCGCTCGCCAGATTCACCGAGTTGACCGGTTTCTCGGTGTTCTGAATATTGTCAGCTGTCGCGATCATTTTTCCAGCATGATCGCCCAATGTTGCAGGCCCTCAACGCGCGTGCAGATGACTTTGAGGCAAACCAGCATCGGCACGGCCAGCAGCAAACCGAGAATGCCCCACATCCAACCCCAGATCATCAGCCAGAGAATGATCGCCAGCGGATTCAGATTGATCGTGCTGCCCAGCGCAAGCGGCGTGGCAATCTGGCTTTCCATCAGATGAAGGCCAAGATAGCCGGCGGCTGGCAGGAATGCCGCGCCGATTGTTGGAAATTGCGAGAGCCCGACCAGAGTCAGCATCGCCGCCATCGCCATCGGGCCAACATACGGTGTCAGGTTAAGCAAGGCAGCCAGCGCACCCCAAAGGAGTGGCGTATCGACACCGAGCGCCCAAAGCAGAATGGTTGTCGCGCAGCCCAACGCGAGGCTGGTTGTGCAGACGGTCAGGAAATAGCGGGAAAGATCATTCTGGATTGAGCGAACGATATCCACGGTGACCCGCTTCTGCTGCCAGGTGGAACGCAGCATCAGCGTTCGCCGCAGCAAACTGTCGCCATAGAGCAGGAAAAAATAGGTCAACAGCACCACGGCGAGTGCGCTGGCCAAAACGCGTGGCGTCGTTGACAGCAGGCTGGGCCGATCCGGTGCCTGGACGACGACGCGCTGGTTGGCCTTGCTCGTATCCGAGGTGATCGCGCTGATCGACTCGCTCATCTTGTTTGCTTCATTGAACGGACGCATCAGCGATTTCAGCTTGGGTGTCACATTGCGCACGACCTGCGGTGCGCGTCCGACCCATTCCGCGGCGGGCACATACAACGCGTTGCCAATACCGACAATCGTTGCCATCGAAACCGCGATCAACAGGAACGCGGCAATCCAGCGTGGCAACCAGCCACTGGTCAGGCGTTTCATGACCGGACTCAGCAGCAGCGAAAAGAACGCAGCGAGAAGAATCGGAAGGATCAACTCGCTGACGAAGTAGCAGGTGTAAAGCACGCCACCGACGACAAGGATTCCAAGCAATCGATGGATTCCCGCGTTGATGTCGATCTGTGACTCACGAATAGCCCGATTCAGGCTCGCACCGGCTGTGGACGATGTTTCGCGGGATTCCGGCATCGGATCGCGGGTTTCCGGTATTGGATTTGCGACCTCCTCGACAAGGGCGATCGTCGGTTCGGCCGTTCCTTCTTCCGACTCAATTGCGTTCATCGACAGATCCTGAGCGAGGGTATCGGCGCATTCTGCATGGGTTTTAACGAACGGGTAGTGTTTTGATTTCGCTCGTTCATAGTTCGTCCGGTTACAGAAGTTTGTTGTTCATCGCCCGGTCGGTAGGATTTGGCTAGGTTGGAGTGATCAATCGTCAAACCAGGAGATGCCGCCATGAGAGAGCATTGGGATTTTTTCAAGGAATCCGACACATCGATGGGCGTGTTCTACCCGCTGCATTATGTCCTTGCCGCCTTCGACAATGACGTGCGTGCCAATGAAATCCGGCAACGCTTTCTTGATGCCGGATTTGCAGACGATGATGTCGCGGTGGTCGATGGCCCCTTCCTGGTCGATCGACTCGAATCGACTGAGGGATCGAGCTTGATGGAAAAGGCAGGGCAGAAACTGGTGCATGCCGTCGGCACGGAATTCGGCTACATCGACGACGATCGCAAGACGGCCGCTCGCGGTGGTTGTTTTCTGTTCGTCTACACGCCTGATCAGAAGTCGACTGACAGCGCGATCGAGCTGCTCAAGTTCGCGCATCCAATTTACGCACGTCGCTACAACCTCGCGGGAATCCATCGCATCAGCTATCCGAAACAATCGGTGCTGTGATCAGCACTAGCGATGATTCGTCGAGGCGATGATCGATTGTGCCACCGCCTCGGCGACCTTGATGCCGTCCACCGCAGCGGAAAGGATACCGCCGGCATAACCAGCACCTTCGCCCGCTGGAAACAAACCGCGCGTGTTCAGACTTTGCAGATCGTCATCGTTGCGCTTGATGCGAATTGGCGACGAAGTGCGCGTCTCGATAGCCGTGAGCACCGCATCGTGTTGGCTGAAACCACGGATCTGCTTTTCGAAGGCCGGAATGGCTTCGCGCATGGCGGCGAGGGCGAAGACGGGCAGGGCCGGCGCCAGATCGCACAAGTGCATTCCGGGCGTGTAGGAAGGCAGCACGCTTCCGAAATCGGTCGACGCACGGCCCTTGATGAAATCACCGACCAGCTGACCTGGTGCATCGTAGTTGGATCCGCCAAGGACGAATGCCTGCTCCTCCCAATGACGCTGGAAGGCAATACCCGCGAGTGGACTGCCGGGATAGTCCGCAGGCGTGATGCCGACCACGATCGCGCTGTTCGCATTGCGTTCGTCGCGTGAGTATTGGCTCATGCCGTTGGTGACGAGCCGGCCGGGTTCCGACGCCGCGGCAACGACGGTGCCACCGGGGCACATGCAGAAGCTGTAGACCGATCGGCCATTGCTCGCGTGATGCACGAGTTTATAGTCGGCCGCGCCGAGCATGGGGTGGCCAGCGCTCGCGCCGTAGCGCGCGCGGTCAATCAATGATTGTGGATGTTCGATACGGCAACCGATCGAGAACGGCTTGGCTTCGATATAGACGCCACGCGCATGCAGCATCTCGAACGTGTCGCGTGCGCTGTGGCCAATCGCCAGAATCACATGATCGGTGCGAATCTGCTCGCCGCTTGCGAGGGTGAGCCCGCGGACATGGCCGTCTTCAATCAGTACATCCTCGACCTTGCTCGAAAATCGAAATTCGCCACCGAGCGCCTCGATGCTCGCGCGCATGTGCTCGACCATCTTGACCAGACGAAACGTGCCGATATGCGGTTTGCTGACATAGAGAATTTCCTCCGGTGCGCCGGCTTTGACAAATTCGCTGAGTACCTTGCGTCCATAGTGGCGCGGATCCTTGATCTGGCTGTACAACTTGCCGTCGGAAAAGGTGCCGGCACCACCTTCGCCGAACTGCACGTTCGATTCGGGATCAAGAACACTCTTGCGCCAGAAACCCCAGGTGTCCTTGGTACGTTCGCGCACGGCCTTGCCACGTTCCAGGATCAACGGTCGCATGCCCATTTGCGCAAGAATCAGCGCAGCAAGGATGCCGCACGGCCCGGTGCCGATGACAACCGGTCGCGGCGTTCCCGAAGGCAATGATCCATCCCGAAGGACAAATTGATAAGAGGTATCGGGTGTGAGCACGACATGTGGATCGGCGCTGAATGCGGCCAGCAATTCAGCGTCTCGCGTCGTTTCGATATCGAGCGTGTAGGTAAAATGGATCGAGGATTTCTTTCGAGCATCGACGCCGCGACGAAAGAT
>JBDSPX010000162.1:0-8091 GCA_039930065.1 Dokdonella sp. | reverse complement strand
TATCGACAAGCCGTCAAGAGTACGCGCGTGACGATGATGTGCAACTGTCGATTGGCAGGGGTGCCGCCCGAAAAGGATTCCCGCCCCGGATCAAAAAATTCGCTCGATCCAGATGATTGGAATGGATCCTAACTGGAACGCTGGTCGTCTTTCGGCCTTGATGGGTTTGACTTGGCGTTCGCCTTGCTGTCCTTCGATACAGCCGGGCTCGGCTTCGCGGCTTTCTTCACGTCTTTGGACGTCGCTGGTTTCGGCTTGGCTGGCGCCACTGTCTTGACCTTCGCCTCGGTCTTTTTCCTATCCGCATCGATCGTGCGAACGCGCACGTTGTCGACCCATCCGCTGCCACCATCGAGCAACATGAAGCCGATCTCGATCGCCGTCGTATTCGATGGCGCCATTTTTCGCAGGGTGACGTCCGCCCAGTCGCTATCGCCAACCACCGGTGTCGCGCGGAACTGCTCGATGACGTTGTTGTGATGCATGAAGTTGATCAGCATCACCCAGCCCTGCTCGCCCACCTCAGCCGTTTTCAACGATGCCTTCAACTCGACCTCTTTCCCCGCCACGGCATCGGACTGCACCTGCTGCAGGATCAAGCCGTACACCTGTTCGACCGTGCGTCGCATGCGAATGCTTTGCTTCCCATGCGCAAAACTCGCGACGTCATTGGTGATCTCGTACGCGCGAATGCCCGCATGCTGCGTGCGCGACCAGCCCGGAATGCGATTGCCGACGATGGGTTGCTCGAAATCCGCATTTTTCAACGTGATTTCAGTGGCTTCAACGCTTGCAGCGCAAAGCAGAAGTGTCGCAACGAAAACCACTTTCAACATGACGATCATTCACTCCAGATGGGCCACGGCCTCGATTCGCATCCGATAGACGCACCGGTGCGAGAACATGACCCAACATTTTGGCGTCAACTGCGTGCACTGACAAGCAGCCCGGCGCGCAACGCGCAAGGCCGCACAAGGTCGTCTCTGAATTCAACCCAGGCACTTCATTCGATGGATCAGTGCTTACGCTCACCCCTCCGCCGCCGAGCGCGCAACGCGATCAATGAATTCGGCCAGTGCGGGGATCACATCGACTGGTTCAAACACTCGATCAAGCTTGCTGAGCAAGCGGGCGCGCAGTGCGCTGCGTCGGCCGGCATCACGACACAGCGCAACGGCGATCTCGACATACGCATCGATATCCGTGGCAATCAACTCGGGCACATCAAGCACGCGCAACATCCCGGCGGTCTGACGTCCACGCATGAACTCGCCCTCAAGGGTGACGACGGGCGTGCCAACGCTAAGCGCATCAAGACTCGTGGCACCACCGGAAAAGAACATCGAATCGAGGACAACATCCGCCTTGGCAATCCCGCCGAGAAACTCGGCGTAGTCGCGACGCGGCAGAATGCGCACATGACGCTCGACATCGAGGCCTTGGCTGGTGAATGCGCGCGCCAAGCGTGCGTGAAATCGCTTCACGCAATGAATCGGAAATTCAAAGACGACAATCTCGGCATCGGTTGCCTTGGCAATCCGCGCAATCGCGTGATCGAAATCGGGCGTCAATTTGAAGAGGCTTTGCAGACAGAGCAGCAAGGGCCGCTCCGCATTGCGCGTCAACCATTCGCCGGACGCTGGAGTGGGCGGACGCGTCGGCACTACACCAAGCCCAGGCAATCGTTCGAGTTGCTCCCGATAGTGAGACTCGGCATGGCTCGGCTCGATCGCCGCTCCACTGAGGAACCAGTCAACATTGTGTAAGCCCGAAGTTACCGGATGGCCATAGGCGACGCATTGCACAGGAGCGAGTCGCCTCGCGGCCAGCATCTGCGGACGCGAATCCATGCCGACTTCAAGATAGATCAGCACGTCGAGTTGCGCGTCGCGAATTGAATTCGCGATATCGAGTGGTGAAGCACCGGGCTCATGGTGAAACAGGTGCACGTGATCGGCGATGCGTTGGGTCACGTCATCAAATTCTGGGCCAAGATGCCAGGCATGAATCTCAAAAGCTGCTCGATCCAGCCGCATCAACCACTCGGAAAAATAGCGCGTCACCGTATGCAGACGCAGTTCACAACTGACGAATCCGACGCGTATGCGCCCGCCATGGGCGAGAGCGCGCCAGTTCACCCCATCGGCAAGACCATCGCCAACGACACATTCAAGCGCGCGCTCGACCAGATCGCCGTATCGAAATGACAGCGCGGTTGTATCGGCTGGCAGGTAGTGAAGAAGAAAGGGCTGCGCAACAGCGAGGCCTCTCGCGGCATCCCTTGCGATCAGCGAATCCGCATCGTCGAGATCCGTCATCAGCGCATCAATGGCTTCGCCGAAATGTGCAAGCCCCGCCTGCACGACACCGGCGTCGTCAGGCAATAGCGGCAATGCGAGCGCATCAAGCCAGCGCAACAGCGAAAAATCGGGCGCCACTTCATGCGCACGCTCCAATCTTTGAAGCCCGCTTGAATACTCGCCGAGACTCAATTCGTTGCATCCAAGCTCGGCAAGTGCGATCGGATTGTCTGGCGCAAGAGAATTCGCGTGTAAAAGTGCCTGTTGTGCCGCCAGTGCGTTATCTGTTCGGCGCAAAGCAGTGCCGAAGACGAGCCACGCAGATGTGGAACTCGGAAGCAGGTCTGTTGCGATTCTTGAATATTCGACGGCCTCGCTGAAGACGCCACAATCCAATTGCGCGCGCGCGATTGCGGCCGCGAGATCAGCCCGTGGCCGCGCAGGACTCCATGCAGCCAATAGCCACGGCAACGCCTCCGCACTGCGCGACTGGCGAAGCAGCAGCAAGCCGAGATGAATCTTTGCGTCGAGATAATCGGGGCGTAGCGCCAATGCTCCGCGATAGTGTTTCTCGGCGAGCACCCACTCGCTCGCTTGCTCGCATAGCAATCCAAGGTGAAACACCGCGAACACGTCATCCGGCCTCTGCGCAATCAGCGCTTCGAGCGTACCGCGTGCGGCAACAGGTTCGCCATTGCGAAACTGCGCGACCGCAACCTGAAGCATTGCGCTGAAATTTTGGGGTTCGACTGCAATCACTCGATTGAACGTCTCAACTGCCTCACGCGGCGAACCACGATCGACTTGCAGCGCACCAAGAATCAGCAGCACCGGCACGAGGGAAGGATTTTCATCGAGCAAGGCGAGGCATTGCAGCTCGGCAGCTTGACGACGACCCGCTGCAATGAATTGGCGAATGGTGATCAAGGCGTCCATACCCAGTCTCTCAATCAATTAATAGGTAAGATGGATCATTAACACATTTTCAAAGAGAATCCTGATTGACTGGCCGATCTGCGCGCGCGCAGGCTTCCAAAAAAGTCTATGACACGGCTGCAATGGTGCGCTGCAGGAGCAATGACTGACAACACCGTAAAAGCCTCGGTTCCGCTTTCGGTGGGCTCGATCTGTGATCGAACGCTTTTTTTTGGCCAAGGATGAGGAAGAGCGTCAGCGCATAGCGCCGACCCACCAAAAGCAGGCTCGCGCTCTTGATGGGTTCGATCTGTGATCGAACGCTTTTTGGCCAAGGATGGAGGAAGAGCGTCAGCGCGTAGCGCCGACCCACCAAAGGCAGGTTCGCGCTCTCGTTGGTTCGATCTGTGATCGAACGCTTCTCGGCAGGGATGGAGGAAGAGCGTCAGCGCATAGCGCTGCCCCACCCGAGCGGGCGTTGGGCGCGGGTTTCACTGGCTTGAATCGCGTTACTGCTTCGTTGTTGGTTCGATCTGTGATCGAACGCTTTTTGGCCAAGCATGAGGAAGAGCGTCCGCGCACAGCGCCGACCCACCAAGAGCGCATTAGCGCAATCTGTGTTCGATATGCGATCGATCCTTTCTGTGGGAACAATCAGCGGGAGTGCGTGATAATGACGCCGTCGCCCGCCGGACCAGAGACCAATGAGCAAGAACGATCGCGAAACCGGATTGGAGGTACGTTGGCAGGCGGTACGCGAGCGCGTCGATGCGGCGTGCCGCGCAGCAGGACGCGAACCCGCCGAGGTCGAGATCCTGCCGGTCAGCAAAACCTTTCCGGTCGAGCTGATTCGTGAGGCGGTCGCGCTCGGCCTGCATCGTTTCGGTGAAAACAAGGTGCAGGAGATCAAGACCAAATACGAGCCGCTCGCCGATTGCGCAATTGAGTGGATCATGATCGGTCATCTGCAGACCAACAAGGCGAAGGAGGTAGCGCGCTTTGCCAGTGAGGTGCAGTCATTGGATCGTCTTGAGTTGGCTGAAGCCTTGCACAAGCGCCTGCAGATCGAAGGCCGCACGCTCGATGTGCTGGTCCAGATCAAGACCTCGACCGAGGAAACCAAGTACGGATTGCCTGCGGACGAATTGCCCGAATTTCTCGAAGTCTTGCGTGGCTTCGACACGCTGCGCGCGCGCGGCCTGATGACGCTCGCAGTGAATTCCGATGACGAGACTGAAGTGCGCGCGTGCTTCCGTTTGTTGCGCGAATTGCGCGATCAGTCACTCGCGAGTGGCCACGACATACCGAGATTGTCGATGGGCATGAGTGGTGACTTTGCACTCGCGATCGCCGAAGGAGCAACCGAAGTCCGCATCGGTACGGCAATTTTTGGCGCGCGCGCCTATCCGGACTCCTACAATTGGCCCGAGGCATCGCGGCCAACCTGAGCGTCTCGGAGGCGTGCTGATCGAAAGTTGCCGCGTGCTATGTTGCCTGCGCTGCTGGTGATCGCCCAGCGGCCTATCCATCAGGGGAATGTATCGATGAGTGTCTATTCGTTTCTTCCGCGTCGCAAAATGTTGGCCGCAGCGCGCGATGTCTGTGCATGCATTGTTTTCGTGATGTTGTCCGCACCAGGGTTCGCGCTGGCAGTCGAGAAAAAGCCGTTCATGCCGACAGACCTCATGGATCTGCGAACGGTCAGTGATCCGCAGGTCGCAGCCGATGGCAGCTGGGTGGCCTATGTGGTCAGTGCGCGCGATGCCACTGAAGACAAGGCCGTCGGCAATCTCTGGATGAGCAGCTGGGATGGCAAGCGCACGCTGCAAATGACGCGGTCAAAAAAAGGTGCATCGAGTCCGCGCTGGAGTCCCGATGGGCGCTCGCTGGCCTTCATCGAGGCGCGTGGCGATGACGATGCAAAATCGCAAGTGTGGTTGCTTGATCGGGATGGCGGCGAAGCGCGCCAGTTGACCAAGCTGCCCGGTGGCGTGGACGAATTCGAGTGGAGTCCGGATGGCAAGCGTCTGGCCCTGATTGCCGCCGATGTGGATCCCGATGAGCCGGCTGAAGACGCCAAACCAGAGGCGAAAAAGCTTCTGCCGAAACCCATCGTGATCGATCGCTTCCAGTTCAAGGATGACAAGGTTGGCTACTTGCGTCGACTGCGTAGCCATCTTTATGTATTCGATCTTGCGGCGGAGAAAGCCACGCTGCTGACAGCCGGTGATTTCGACGAAGAAACACCCGTGTGGTCGCCCGATAGCCGCCGCATCGTGTTCGTCAGCAAGCGTGACGGCGACCCCGATCGCAACGAGAATACCGATCTCTATCTGATCAACGCAGAGGCAGGTGCGATTGCCCGGCCCCTGACAAGTTATCCCGGCGCGGACAGCGATCCGGTGTGGAGTCCGGATGGAAAGCAGATTGCCTTCCTGCGCGGCGGCCCGGTGCAATATCGTGAATACGATCCCGCGCAGATCGCCGTGCTGTCAGTCGATGGCGGTGAAGCGCGCATCCTCGGTGCAACATTGGATCGTGCGGCCAGTGATCTGCAATGGAGCGCGGATGGGCGCTCGTTGTTGTTTCTGCTTGAAGATGATCGCAGCCGGCAACTCGCCAGCATCACGCTCAAGGGTGAGAAAATCTCCCGCCTGAGTGAGGGCAAGGCAGTTGCGCAAGGCTTCTCATTGAATGGCAAACACACCGCGCTGCTGCTCACGCGACCCACGCAGCCCGGCGAGGTATTTGCATTCGAACAGGGTCGTGCTCGCCAACTGTCGAGACAAAACGACAAGCTCGTCGAGCGCCTGCAACTTGCGTCGGTTGAGGGCTACGAGGCAACCGGTTCGGATGGAAATTCCGTACACGGATTGTTGTTGAAGCCGGTCAACTACGAAGCCGGGAAAAAGTATCCGATGGTGGCATTTATCCACGGCGGGCCGGTCAGTCAGGATGGATTCGGATTCCACGTCATCGCGCAGTTGTTGGCGGGTGCCGGATATGCGGTTGTACAGCCGAACTATCGCGGCAGCTCGGGACGTGGTCGTGACTATTCGCGTTCGATCTGGGGTGCCTGGGGTCACAAGGAGGTTCTTGATGTGCTCGCCAGCGTCGATCACGTCGTCGACAGCGGCCTCGCCGATTCCAATCGACTCGGGATTGGCGGATGGAGTTACGGCGGCATGATGACCAACTACACGATTGCCAGTGATACCCGCTTCAAGGCGGCGATCAGCGGAGCGGGTATATCCAACATGCTGGCGGGCTACGGCACGGATCAGTACACGCGCCAGTACGAACTCGAATTCGGTACGCCGTGGAAGAACATGGACAAGTTTCTCGCAGCCTCGGAGCCGTTTTACCACGCCGATCGGATCAAGACGCCAACGTTGTTCTTGTGTGGAGAAAAAGATTTTAACGTGCCCCTGATCAACTCCGAGCAGATGTATCAGGCACTCAGCAGTCTCGGCATCGAGACCCAGCTGGTGATCTATCCTGGCCAGCATCACGGACTGACCAAGCCGAGCCACGAGATCGATCGTCTGCAGCGCTTTCGCGATTGGTTCGGCAAGCGCCTGTAGAGCATAGGGCGGTAAAAGCTGCGAATACCTGGCCGCAATCAGCAGGCGCGCCGCGCCACTGATTGCAGGCACGCAGGGATAAAAGCAAAAACGGCGGGATATCCCCCGCCGCGAGTTTTCCGTTGATAGATCCGGTCAATTCGTTTGATCGAAATAAACGATTGTTCCTATCGAAAAATATGCGTCACGCTTACGCAAATTTGGGTGCAGCCAACGCCAGCACAGGACAATCGCAGCGAGGCCCGAATGCGATGACGGTGCGTGCGGCAGGCTTGGGTCGGAGGTGCTTTTGGCGCTCGATCGCACCGTCCAGCATACCCTCAAAGGATCATTCCGCATGTCTAATTTCCAACGCCTTGTCTATTCCAGCCACGCCGCATTTCCTCAGGATCAAAGCGAAGGGGGCATCAACCGCAACGTTGCGCGGATTCTCATGCAGTCCCGACGAAACAATCCTCGTGTCGGCTTGGTGGGTGCGCTTTATTTTGGCGACGGAAATTTTTTCCAATGCCTCGAGGGTGAGGCCGATGCGATCGATGCCCTGGTTGAAACCATCCGACTGGATCCACGCCACCGCGGAATGAAAGTTCTCGGGCGTCATCCGATTGAAGCGCGATCGTTCTCGGTCTGGGCCATGAAATACATTCCCAACGCCAACGAAGTGCAAGCGTTGCTCGCGAAGCACGGACTCAGCAAATTCGAGCCCGAGAAGTTTGATGACACGATGATTTCCGCCATGCTCGGTTTGCTACGACAGGGATCCGATGCTGATCTTTTGCAAAATGACGCATCCGGCACACGCCGCACAGGAAACCGCATACCAGAGCCGGTACCCGCTGTCGCTGGAATGAGCGATCAGATCAAGTTGTGGATCGCTGCCGCGGTGGTGGTCGTCGCAGCATGTATCGCCTGGGCCGTGCTGGGCTGATCAGGCAATTCTTTTCAGGAAGCACCTTCATCCTTAATCCTGATGTCCATTGCAGGAGGCGGCTTTAGCCGCTTGTCCCCTCTTGGGGGCGATGCTCTTTCCCGCATCGTAGCGAAGGGCATCGGGCCTGAAGCTTGAGGTTTCCCCACTTATCCGCCTTCGTGTTCAGCATCCGAATAGTGTCCACAAATACGAAAGCGGAAACGCGATGTACTCCATCGGGGCCGCGCGTGCTATCGGCTCTTTGTGGGAAATGGCTGAAGCCATTTCCCACAAAAACAGGGTGGCTGCGCGTGATGACAACGCCTCACGGCTTGAACGTCGCGAAGAAAAAACGCGTTATGCGCGTGATAGTTTCCGACAA
>JBDSPX010000161.1:0-2802 GCA_039930065.1 Dokdonella sp. | reverse complement strand
ATATTGCCGGCCCTGACAATGAGGCATTCCTCGGCGACGCAAGCGATGCCGAGATCGCTCGCCATATCTCGATCGCCGAAGGGCCGAGCGGTCTCAATCGAGACTACTTCTTTCGTCTGGCCGATGCGCTGCGCGAGCTCGGTGACCGTGATGCCCACATTGATCGCATCGAGCAGGAGCTGTTGAGAATCGATGCCCGCTGATCGGCTTCAGCCGCGCAACGATTTCCACAGTCGCGCCATCAGGCTCGATGGAGCGCCTGGATCCAGCGGCTCCGGAAGATTTCGAAAAATCTTCGTTCGAATCACCTCGCCTTGCGTTTTGGACACCGACTCCGGCGGAAGCCATGCGTTGGGCAACGCATCCGACGACGCCAGCCAGAGTTGCTGCGAGCCCATGCCTTCAACCTCCTCGACATGACTGCGCAGTTCCAACGGATTGAGTCCGGCACCGCGCATCGCCGCATCCGACAGCAAGACGTACTCGCTACCGACGACGCTGTTCTTCATCAGGCGGTGCAGCAAGATGACCGGCTCACCGGCGACCTCATCAAACTGGCGAATTTTCTTGAGCAGAATCTCACCGCTATGGACAAAAGCCTTGAGGCTCAGTGCCGTGATATTTCGGCAAGCGTCGCAACTGCAGTTCTGCCGCTGCTGACTTAGCTCGGCGACACGTTGGCGAAACGCGGGAAAGAAAGCACGTACCTGACCGAGGATTTCCCGAGCGGCTTGCGGACCTGGACCATCGATCTCTGCAAACATCAAGGCGGCATCTCCTTCGAGTTTGTTGAGCACGAGCGGATGACGCGTCTGGTCGAGGACCGTATTGATCAGATCACTGATGACCTGCTCGGCATGCTCCAGCGTCAGCGAACGCTCAGTGATGAAGCGCGTGTAGCCACTTATGTCGACGACGATCAGAAATGCGTGACAGATTCTCACCACGAGTGCTCCCGATTTGCGGGAAGGAGAACCCGCGACGTTGAGGACCGTTCTGGGCGGAAATTTCTTGCAATCCCCATTCATTTTCGCGCAAGGCTATCGCCGGACCGGGTTCGCTCGGGCATCATGGGGCTCTTTCTGTCCAACGAATTCCCATGTTCTCGCGACTGCAATGGCTATTGCTGCAACTCTCGCGCCGGCTCTGGGTGCGCGCGACCGCGTTCTCGGTGCTGGGCATCGTCACCGCCCTCATCGCCCTGCTGGTCAAGCGCTACATCCCTGACGACATTCCAGCCACGATTGGCTCGGACGCAGTCGACGGCCTGCTGCACATCATCGCGACAAGCATGTTGTCGGTCATGATCTTTTCACTGAGTACGATCGTTTCCGCCTATGCGTCCGCGACCGGCAATACAACGCCTCGCGCGACCCAGTTGCTGATGTCGGACAGCACGGCACAGAATGCTCTGGCAACCTTCCTTGGAGCGTTCCTTTTCAGCCTGGTCGGCATCATTGTTCTGCAGACCGGACTCTACGGCGACAATGGTCGCGTCGTGCTTTACGCGGTGACGCTCGCCGTAATCATCCTCATCGTATTGACTCTGCTGCGCTGGACCGACTACGTCCTGCGCCTCGGTCAAGTAGGGCCGACCTGTGATCGCGTTGAATCGGTGGCCACGACAGCGATTCGACGTCGTCGCGCTTCGCCGTATCTGTCGGGCCAACCGCGCGGGCCGGGCGATGCAGGGATTCCGCAAGGGACCGTGTCGATTCACACGGACAGCTTTGGCTACATCGAGCACATAGATATGCAGGCGCTCCAGGACGCGGCCGAGGAAGCAAAACTGGAGATCTATCTCGTCGCCCTGCCCGGCCACTATGCAGGTGCCGCGCAGCCGCTGGCCTGCGTCACGATGATGCCGGATGAGGAATGTGTCGAAGCCATCCGCGATGCTTTCAGCATTTCCGCTGAACGCAGTTTCGATCAGGACCCCCGTTTCGGCGTCTGCGTACTGTCTGAAATTGCGTCACGCGCCCTCTCTCCGGCGGTCAATGATCCGGGCACGGCCATCGACATCCTGAGCCGCGGTGCGCGCATGCTTTCATTGTGGTCGGAGAATCATCCCGATGCGATCAAGGTTGATACCGAAACCGTTCACTATCCGAACGTGCATGTACCACCGATCGAGCTGGAGGAATTGTTCGACGACTTTTTCATACCGATCGCTCGGGACGGCGCGAGCCTCGTCGAGGTAGGCATTCATCTGCAAAAGATGCTCGAGACGCTTGCGTGCCTCGGCGATCGGCGCTATCGAATGGTGGCCGCTAACCACTCGGCACAAGCGTATGCTCGCGCCGAAATGGCCGTGAAACTGCCCGATGACCTGATTCGAATTCAGCAAGCAGCCACGCGAGTGGTCAAGGCGGCAGCGCGCTGATGTCTGCCATTGGCATCGCGCAGTGGCGTGATTCGGGACGGCTGTTCGTGTGTGGAAAGCATCAAATATTCTGGCGCGAGGGTGGGACTCGCGATCGCGCATGCCTGCTGCTGATCCACGGATTTCCAACGTCGTCGTGGGATTGGTCCGCGGTCTGGCCGGAGCTTGCCAACCACTATCGATTGATCGCGCTGGATATGCTCGGCTTCGGCTTTTCCGACAAGCCAGCGCGCCATCGCTATACGATCGCGGAACAAGCGGATATCCACGAAGAGCTGTTGCATTCGCTCGGTATCAACACCTACCACGTCCTTGCCCACGACTACGGTGACACCGTTGCCCAGGAATTGATTGCTCGCAACCACGAGTCAAGCGGCGCGTCCGGCTTGCGCAGCATCGGCCTGCTCAACGGCGGACTG
>JBDSPX010000160.1:0-6570 GCA_039930065.1 Dokdonella sp. | reverse complement strand
CCTGACCGGCATTCAGCGTTTGCAATGCATTGGGCAACCAGGCGGCATCGGCAACCATGGCAACCTGGTCAGCGACAAGCACCTTTTGCGCCAGGCCGATGACAAACAGCTTCCAGCCGTAACTTCGTCGTCCAGGCGACTGCAGACGCTGGCGAAGGCGCTGGTCGATGCTCGCGTAGCGGACAATCGGCCCCGCGATAAGCTGCGGAAACATCGAGATATACAACGCCACGCTAGCCAGATTACGCGCGGGATAGGCATCGCGACGGTAAATGTCGACCAGATAGGAAATCGCCTGGAACACGAAGAACGAAATACCCAATGCCAACGGAATTGGCGAAACGTGCGAGAGTGGAAAACCAGCATCGGTCGCAATGATGTTGTAGTTTTCTAAAATGAAGTTGGCATATTTGAATACTACCAACAGCATCAAATTCAGCACGACACCCATGGTCAGCCAAATCTTTCGCCTGCTCCCGACACTGCGTGCGATGTACATGCCGGCGTAGTACGAGAACACGATCGAAGCGGCCAGAACCGGAACAAACCGCGGCTCACCCCACGCATAGAAGATGATGCTCGCCAACAGCAGCACACCATTCTGCCAGCTGATCTGCCGGACAATCCGACACAGAAGCAGGGTCAGCGGAAGAAAGAAAAACAGGAACGTGGCGGAACTGAAGACCATGCCGAATCCCGATACAAATTACTCCGAAGATGCACTCGTCATCTGGAACG
The DNA here is from genome assembly GCA_039930065.1 of Dokdonella sp. Lineage (GTDB taxonomy): Bacteria > Pseudomonadota > Gammaproteobacteria > Xanthomonadales > Rhodanobacteraceae > Dokdonella. The sequence goes on along the minus strand of JBDSPX010000160.1, from coordinate 5,832 downwards.
ACTCGGCAAACGAAAAGCAATAATAGATTGTATACTTATGTATGACTCTGATCGACGCCACCCAATACCTACTCGACATCCAAAGCCGCCTCAAGCAAGCGATGGATCGTGGCTTGCAGCGATGCTGCGCGCACCTTGTCGTACTCGTAATTCGACTCGTCCATGTAGTTGATCTGCGCAAGCTCAAGTTGAACTGTGTCAACTCCCTGCTCCGGCTTGCCGTAGTGACGGGTGATATAGCCGCCCTTGAAGCGACCGTCTACGACAAAACTGTAGTCGGCCTGGGCTTCGAGTACGGCGACCAAGTGCTCGCGGAGTGAAGCGCGGCAACTCTCGCCGCCGACGGTTCCGAGATTGAAATCGGGCAGTCGCCCCTCGAACAGGAACGGAACGACACTGCGAATCGAGTGCCCTTCCCAGAGCACGCAGCGGCCGTACTCCGAGCGGATGCGTTCGATCTCCTCGGCCAGGGCGGTGTGATACGGACGCCAATAGAGATCAACGCGACCGGCGATTTCATCGGCCGACGGCTCCTCGCCTTCGAGATAGATCGGTTCACCGGAGAATTGCACGGTCGGGCAAAGGCCGGTTGTGTTCTGACCCGGGTAGAGTGAGGTGTCATCGGGCGGCCGGTTGAGATCGACCACATATCGTGAATGGGTCGGCACCAGCACAGACGCACCGAGATCGCGGGCAAAGTCGTAAAGGCGTGAAACATGCCAATCGGTATCGGGTAATTGGCGTGCCGGAGGCGTCATGCGCGCGGCGATCTCAGGCGGAATTGTCACGCCGTCGTGCGGCAGACTGATCAGCAGAGGCTCGGTACCGCAATGCAAGTCATAAATTCTCATGACCGCAGTCTACTCGTTTACCACGGGTTCCCGAATCGCTGGAAATGATTGCGAATACGGCTTCAGTGATGCGCGGTCGGCCGCGGGTTGATCTTCAGCGGAACCGTATCAACGGGCAGCGCAGCCGATGTGCCGCAACCGCCGCAACTTCCGCAACCCAGCCCCGTTCCGCAACCGCCTTTTTTTGCTTCAAGCGGCTGCAGCCAGAGTCCCACGCCACGCAAGATCGCGCTTCGTTCTGATCGACTGAGCGCGCGTGCGATCGAAGTCTGCAGCCGTCGGAACAGGCCCGGCGCCACATGCCGCGCGGCGAGAATCGCGCTGACCGAGACGATCAGCCCAACCAACAGCGTCTGCAGCATCGATGAACTCATGTGCTCATCACCCGTGCGATCTGGTAGGTCAACAGTGAAGCGATGTAGGCCAATGCAAACAGATAGCCCGCCATGATCCAGACCTGCCTCCAGGAATTGGTCTCGCGGCGCACCGTGGCCAATGTCGACAGGCACATCGGCGCGAACACATACCACGCGAGCAGCGAGAGCGCCGTCGGCAGCGACCATTGCGAGGCGACGATCGCCTGCAGACCCTGCTCATTGCCCGACAACGCATACACCGTGGCCAATGATGAAACAGCGACCTCGCGCGCAGCAATTCCTGGCACCAGCGCGATGCAGATCTGCCAGTTGAATCCGATCGGTGCGAATACCGCATGCAGCCAGTGACCCAACGTTCCAGCAAAACTGTAGTTGATCGCAGGTTCCGTGGCGCCTTCGGGCGCGCCTGGGAACGAAGACAGGAACCACAGGATGATGGTCAGCGAAAGAATGATTCCGCCGACCCGCTTGAGGAAGATCGTTGCGCGCTCCCACAGTCCGATCGCAATGTCGCGCGGATGCGGAATGCGATACGACGGCAGTTCCATCAGCAGCGCGTGTTCGCTCTTGTCACGGCGAACCAGTTTGATCACCCAGGCCACCGCCAGCGCGCTGACGATTCCAGCGACATACAACGTGAAAAGCACGACACCTTGCAGATTGAAGATTCCCGCGACGGTCTGATTGGGAATGAAGGCCGCAATCAGCAAGGCATACACCGGCAGGCGAGCCGAGCACGTCATCAGCGGAGCAATGAGGATCGTGGTCAGACGATCGCGTGGATCCTGGATGCTGCGCGTGGCCATGATGCCGGGAATCGCACAGGCGAAACTCGACAACAGGGGAATGAATGAGCGCCCGGTCAAACCGGCCTTGAGCATGAGTCGATCAAGCAGAAAAGCGGCGCGCGGCAGATAACCGGATTCTTCGAGCGCAAGTATGAAGAGAAACAAGATGAGGATTTGCGGCAGGAACACGAGCACACCGCCGACACCGGCGAAGATACCGTCGACGACCAGACTCCGCAGCAACGGCATCGAAGTCAGCGCGCCGCCGACCCATTCGCCAAGGAGACCGACTCCAGCATCGATACCCTCCATCAATGGCGCCGCCCACGAGAATACGGCCTGGAAGATCAGGAACATGATCAGCGCCAACAAGGCGAGACCAAGCACTGGATGCAGGACGATGCGGTCAATGGCATCGTCGATCTCGGCCGTGCGCGTCGGCATGCTCACGGCCTCGGCGATCATCGCGCGCACTTCGGCATGCAGATCTCCAGTGCTGGGGACTTCAACGATGGGCGGCTTGTCTCCATCAAGGCGACGGATCAACGCGGCGGCGCCACCTCTCTGCACGGCGATCGTCTCGATAACCGGAATACCAAGGGCGGCCTCAAGTTTCTGCACATTGATCGTGATGCCGCGCTTGCGTGCCGCATCCATCATGTTCAATGCGAGCACCATCGGTCGACCGAGGCGGCGCACTTCGAGCACGAAGCGCAGATGCAATCGAAGATTGGTCGCATCAGCCACGCAGACAATCACATCCGGTGCAGTCTCGCCGGGGAAGTGACCGAGGCAGACATCACGCGTGATGACCTCATCCGGGCTGGCTGCCTCAAGGCTGTAGGCGCCGGGCAGATCAAGCAATTGGAATAGTCGTCCCGACGGCCCCGTAAATCGACCTTCCTTGCGTTCAACGGTGACACCGGCATAGTTGGCGACCTTCTGGCGTCCACCGGTGAGCTGGTTGAACAAGGCGGTCTTGCCACAGTTCGGATTGCCGACCAGGGCCAGACGCAAACCGGCGAGTGCCTCGCTCATGCCACGGTCTCGATGATTACGCGCGCGGCTTCGGCTCGGCGCAAGGCAAAGCGGGTGTAGCCGATCTGCACGAGCAACGGATCCGCGCCAATCGGACCGCGTCCGACCACGCGCACCGGCTCACCACGCACAAAGCCGTAATCGCGCAAGCGGCGCGCTATCGGATCAAGTTCGCTGACATTTTCGACTTCCTTAACCACGGCATCGGACCCTTGGGCCAACTCGGACAACCGCATGCAAAGACCATAGCGAATAAGAATGGTTCGCATTATACGCCGAACATTCCGTTGCCGCGATGCCTACTCGGCGCGACGTGACCTGCAGGTTTTGCCCGAAAACTCTATGATCGAGCCCTTCATGAAAGGCGCATGGCATGTCTGAATCCCTACTCATCACCGATCGCAACGGCATTCGCGAAATCAGCCTCAACCGACCCGCGGTGCACAACGCCTTCGACAATCAATTGATTGTCGAGCTGACCACGGCGATCGAAGCAACCAACGACGACGGCGACATCTGGGGACTCGTGCTCTCGGGCGAAGGCAGTACCTTTTCGGCCGGCGCCGATGCCAACTGGATGCGCGCGATGGCAGGCGCGAGCGAAGCCGAGAACCGCGAGGACTCGCTGCGTCTCGCTCGCCTCATGCGCACGCTGAACTTTCTACCGAAACCGACGCTCGCCAAGGTCAACGGCTCGGCCTACGGCGGTGGCATCGGCCTGATCGCCTGTTGCGACATCGCGATTGGCGTCGAAGGCGCCAAATTCTCGCTCAGCGAAGCCAAACTCGGGCTGGTCCCAGCCGTCATCTCACCTTACGTGGTTGCTGCAATCGGCCCGCGACAAGCGCGCAAGCTGTTTATCAGCGCCGAGGTTTTCGATGCCGATGAAGCGCATCGCATCAACCTGCTGCATCAAGTGGTTTCGCGTTCTTCGCTGAATGATGCGGTTGCCCGCAGCCTGCATTTCCTCAGCAAATGTGGCGCACAGGCTCAGGCCGAAGCCAAGGCACTGGCCCTGCGTATTGCGGGCATCACCCGCGAGGGTGCTGAAAAGCTCGATGCCGAGAACGCCGCCCTGATCGCGCGCTTGCGCGTTTCCGAGGAGGGTCAGGAAGGACTGTCCGCCTTTCTCGACAAACGTCCGCCCCGCTGGATATCCGAGAATTGATGATGTTCAAGACGATCCTGATCGCCAATCGCGGTGAAATCGCCTGCCGCGTGATCCGTACCTGCCGCCGACTCGGCATCCGCACCGTCGCGGTCTATTCCGAGGCCGACGCCACCGCGCAGCATGTCCGCCAGGCCGACATCGCCTATCCGATCGGTGGGCCTGCACCGGCGGACTCCTATCTGCGGGGCGACGCGATCATTGAAGTTGCCCTGAAATCAGGCGCCGAGGCGATTCATCCTTGTTATGGCTTTCTTTCCGAAAATGCCGATTTTGCCGATGCGGTCGCCGCGGCTGGCTTGAGCTTCATCGGCCCATCCGGCACCTCGATGCGCAAGATGGGCTCGAAGGCCGGAGCCAAGGACTTGATGGCCTCGCACGCCGTACCGGTGGTGCCGGGCTATACCGGTGACGATCAGGATTCGGCCTTGCTTGCGCGCGAAGCGGCTCGCGTCGGCTTTCCGCTGATGATCAAGGCGGCCTACGGTGGCGGCGGCAAGGGTATGCGCATCGTGCGTCATGCCGAGGAATTTCTGGCCAATCTCGAATCCTGCCAGCGAGAGGCGAAAAATGCGTTTGGTCGCGATCGCGTCCTGCTCGAACGCTATGTCGAGAAGCCACGACATATCGAATTTCAGGTGTTCGGCGACACGCAGGGAAACATCGTCCATCTCAATGAGCGTGAATGCTCGGCGCAGCGCCGCTATCAAAAGGTCATCGAGGAAACCCCCTCACCTTTCCTGACTCCCGAGCTGCGCGCGCAGATGGGAGAAGCCGCTATCTGTGCGGCACGTGCGCTCGACTACGTAAACGCCGGCACGGTCGAATTCATTGTGGGTCAAGCGGGCGATTTCTATTTCATGGAAATCAATACGCGATTGCAGGTCGAACATCCGGTCACCGAGATGGTACTCGGCCTTGATCTGGTCGAGCTGCAGTTGCGCGTGGCTGCAGGCGAATCCCTGCCCGTCTCGTTGCTCGGTGACAAACCACTCGCCGCAAACGGTCATGCGATCGAGGTGCGCCTGTACGCGGAGGATCCCGATCAAGGCTTCCTGCCGGGATCCGGACGCTTGCAGACACTGCGACTACCGCCGAAATCGGCACATGTGCGCATCGATTCCGGCGTGATCGAAGGCGACAACGTCAGCGTTTTCTACGACCCGATGATCGCCAAGATGATCACTTGGGATCACGATCGCCACGCGGCCCTGCAACGCATGCGCGATGCGCTGAGTGAGGTCAGTGTTGTCGGTCCGAAATCGAACGTCGCGTTTCTGGAACGCCTGCTGCGCCACCCGATCGTGATCAGCGGCAACATCGATACCGGCTATCTCGATCGGCATCTGGACGAATTCATCGGCGCCAGCGAAAACGCGAATGCCACGACCACCGACGCGTTTTTGTGGGCGGCCGCGATCGTTTCACTGCTGGCGGAAGAAAGCGAAGCACTGCTGCGCGCGGATGAAAGCGCCGATCCGAACTCGCCGTGGCGACGCGCCGATGGTTGGCGTTTGGGTCATCCAGGCAAGCGCATCATTGCCTTGCTCGATGGCGAGAACCGCACTGAAGTTTCAGCACATGGAGCGCAGGGCAATTATCGACTGATC
>JBDSPX010000159.1:0-11733 GCA_039930065.1 Dokdonella sp. | reverse complement strand
GCCATCATGATGATGGCCACGACCACGGTCATCACCACCGTGGTCGCGGGCACGAGCGCGGCGAGCAGGCGCTCGAGGGAATTGCGCACTTCCACATCAAAGGTATCGGCGACTTTGAGCAGCATGGTGTCGAGCTCGCCGGATTCCTCTCCGACGCTGATCATCTGTAGAGCAAGTTTTGGAAATTGTTTGGATTGGCCCAAGGCAAAGCCGAGACCGCTACCGGTCTTGACTTCTTCGCTGGCCTTCTCGACCGCGATGCCAAGGAAGGCGTTGCCCATGACATTGCGTGCGACATTCAACGCGCCGAGCAGCGGAACACCATTTTTAAGCAAGGTTCCGAGGGTGCGCGAAAGTCGCGCGGTTTCGAGTTTGCGGACGAGCTCGCCTGCAATGCGAATGCGCAGCAGTCGCTCATCGATCGCGAGTCGACTGACGGGATCAGCGAGCTTGCGGCGAAACCAGGCGACGAAGAAAACCACGCCAGCGAGCATCAACCACCAAAAGCTCTGCAGAGTCGAACCAACACCGACGACAACACGCGTCAGCAACGGCAGCTCTACATCCATATCGGCAAACATCTGCTCGAACTGCGGCACGACAACAACGAGCAGCACGAACAGTGATACCAGCACCATGCTGACGAGGAAGGCCGGATAGATCAAGGCATTGATCACACTGGACTTCAGCGCACGCGAACGCTCAAGGTAGTCCGCAAGTCGGCGCAATGTGTCTTCGAGCGAACCTCCGGCCTCGCCCGCCCGCACCATGTTCACATAGAGCCGCGAAAACGTGCCGCGCTCAGCTTCCAGCGCATCAGACAGATTCGCGCCGCCACGCACAAGATCGCGTACGCGCTCGAGTAGATTTTTCGCCTTTTCGCTTTCTGGAAGATCGAGCAGGATCTGCAGCGCACGATCAAGCGGCTGCCCCGCCCCGAGCAAGGTTGCCAACTGCTGAGTGAACTGCACGATCTGCGCTTCGCTCAGCGTCGGCCGTTTCATCAGCGCCGCGAGCAAACCACCCGAATCAACACTGTCGGCATCGCGCACTTCAAGCGGGATATTGCCGGCATCCTGCAACTTGATGATGACCTCGTCTTCCGAGGCAACATCCATCTGTCCTTCGAGGGTTTCGCCGGACGGGCTGACGGCCTTGTAGTGGTAGAGGGTCATGGGTTGGACCGCCGGGAATGGGGAATAGGGAGTAGGGAATAGGAAAAGCGGGCAAGCAGCATTTCGCCGTGATTCGGCTTTTCACCCATTCCCCATTCCCCATTCCCCATTCTCGGTCTCTGGACCATTCCCGGCTTCACAATCACCCCTCCTGCGTCACGCGCAGGATTTCCTCGATCGTGGTCTGGCCGCTTAACGCCTTTACCAGTCCGTCCTCGTACATCGTGCGCATGCCTTCGGCGCGGGCCTGGGCTTCGATCTCACCCATACCCTTGCGCTGCATGATCAGGCGACGGATCGAGTCGGACATGACGAGGAATTCCATGATCGTCGTACGTCCGTAGTAGCCACTCGCGTAAGCCGCACTCGGCACGGGTTTGTAGAGCTTGATCGGGCGTTCGGTGGTCAGTTTTTCAAGCCCGAACTCCTTGACGACCTCGGGCAAGGCTTCATAGATTTCGGCACTCGGAAGATCGAGTCGGCGCAGCAGGCGCTGGGCGAGAATGCCGTTGACGGTTGAGGTCAGCAGATAATCTTCGACGCCCATGTCGAGCAAACGGGTGATGCCGCCCGCGGCGTTGTTGGTATGCAAGGTGGACAGCACGAGATGGCCCGTCAGCGCCGACTGGATCGCGATCTTCGCGGTTTCCAGATCGCGCATTTCGCCGATCATGATGATGTCCGGATCCTGTCGCACGATCGAGCGCAGCGCATGCGAGAAATCGAGTCCAATCGAGGCTTTGGCCTGAATCTGGTTGATGCCCTCGATCTGGTACTCGACCGGATCTTCAACCGTGATGATTTTGACATCGGGCGTATTGAGCTTGCTCAGCGCCGTGTACAAGGTGGTCGTCTTGCCCGAGCCGGTCGGGCCCGTGACAAGCAGGATGCCGTGCGGAAGGTCAAGTACCTTGTTGAATTTTGGCAAAAATTCATCAGTGAAGCCGAGCGTCTTGAAATCGAACACCACGGCTTCGCGATCGAGAATACGCATGACCACCGATTCGCCGTGCGAAGTTGGCACAGTCGACACGCGCAGATCGAGCTCCTTGCCCTGCACGCGGATCATGATGCGACCATCCTGCGGCAGACGGCGCTCGGCAATATTGAGCTTGGCCATGATCTTGACGCGCGAAATCACCGCAGCGGTCGATGCGGCCGGGGGCGACTCGACTTCATGCAACACGCCATCGATGCGATAACGCACCTTGAGCCTGCTCTCGAACGGTTCGATGTGGATATCCGAAGCGCGTTGTTCGACTGCACGCTGGATCACCAGGTTGACCAGACGGATGACCGGCGCTTCGGAAGCGAGATCGCGCAGATGCTCGATATCGTCCTCGCTGCGCGAATTGTCATCACTGAGACTTTCGACGATCGAGCCCATCGCCGAGCGGCCCTGGCCATAGAAGCGTTCGATCAGATCATCGATTTCAGGACGCAAGCCGACACTGAGAGAGACCTTGCGCCCGGTCGCCAGCTCGATGGCTTCGAGTGGATAGTGATCGGCTGGATCGGCGATCAACAGCTTGACCTCGGTGTCGCTTTCGCCGATCGGCACCACGTGATGGTGCTTGAGGAATCGGATCGAAAGTTGCACGTTCGGCGGCGGCGATTCGGGGAAATCCTTGGCCGCGAGCAGGGGCAAATGCATGATCTCGGCAACGGCATCAGCCATTTCACGCTCGGAGACCAGTCCAAGGCGGGTCAGCAGTGCGACCAGACGACCCGACGGGTCTTCCTCATGCAGGCGACGTCCGCGCACGAGATCAGCTTCTTTCAGGCGCCCCTTGGCGACCAGAAACTGGCAGATACGCTCGTCCAGCGCCGGCCCACTGAGGGTGGGCAGAGCACTTTCAACCACGGGCATTTCGGAAACAGCCGACATCAGGACTCCTGGTCATCGTGGGTTTGACCCGGTAAATCGGTCGCGGGTTCCGTTGCAGGATGCACCAGTGACTCGATGAAGTCCCGATTGAGGCCGACCCAGAGTGCAATTGGGGTCACCGCCGGAAGGATCAGGTAGCCGAATTGATAGGCAAGAGCAACCGGGTCGGGCGCAATGCCGGCCGCAGTCACCGCGCTTGCACCGGGCGCGCCGGAATTGAACGCGAGCACTTTAAGCGTTTCGGCGACGACGCCGAAGGTCTGCGCAAGCCAGATGACAGCCAATGCGACGGCAAACTGGAAAAGGCGTCGCCGAATCGTCAACGGTATGGCCATGGCGAGGCCGCTGAACAGCGGCAATGAATATCCGTACAGCAGCGGGTTCTGAATCAGCACGAGTTCGCCGATACCACTGCGTCCGTCGGGCGCGGTCTGATTGACCAGCACATGGGTGGTGACCTCCATGCTGTGCCCGTTCTGGACAATGTCCGAGATCAACGAAGGCCACAACCACACCATGAAAAGCTTGGCCATGTGAATCACCGGCCAGATCAGCGGCGAGGCAAAAGCAAACCAGATAAAGAAGCTCAGTGGCAGCCAGAGCAGCGCCCGCAAGCCGATTGCGCGAACCTCGGAAGCATCCATCAGCCGACCCACTCCCGTGCGTTGCGAAACAGGCGCAGCCATGGCGAAGCTTCACCCCACTCGCGTGGATGCCAGCTCATCTGCGACGTTCGGAATACACGCTCCGGATGCGGCATGAGTACGGTTACGCGGCCATCTGCCGCGCTGTAGCCGGCGGCACCACCGGCAGAACCGTTCGGATTGAGCGGATAGCGTTCGGTTGGCCGACCGGATCCATCGACGTAACGCAGACACGGTTTCGATTTGCGCGCAGTACTGGAATCCGAAAACACAGTCCGCCCTTCACCATGCGCAACCACGACCGGAATGCGTGAGCCGGCCATGCCACGCAGGAAGATTGACGGAGAATCGCCGACTTCAAGGGTGACCAGCCGCGCTTCGTACTGTTCGGAGGCATTGCGCCGGAAATTTGGCCAGTTCGCCGCGCCGGGGATGATGTCCTTGAGTTCCGACATCATCTGACAGCCATTGCAGACGCCGAGCGCGAAGTGTGCTGGATCGGCGAAGAATTCACTGAATTGTTCTCGCAGCGCATCATTGAAAAGGATCGAAGCCGCCCAGCCGCGCCCTGCGCCGAGCACGTCGCCGTAGCTGAATCCTCCGCACGCAGCCAATCCCTTGAAATCCGCCAGTTGATGACGACCACTGGCAAGATCACTCATGTGCACGTCAACCGCCTCGAAGCCGACGCGATCGAACGCCGCGGCCATTTCGACCTGACCATTGACACCCTGCTCGCGCAAGATCGCCACGCGTGGGCGCGCCCTGCCGACAATGTGTTTTGCGCAGACATCGTCGGCAGGATCGAAACTCAGGCGTGGCTTGATTCCAGCGTCTTGCTCGTCGCAGCGCCATTCGTTCTCGGCATCCGCGCACTCCGGGTTGTCGCGCAGGCGCTGCATGGCATGACTGGTCTCAGACCAGGCTTCCATCAGATAGCTCCAGTCCCAGCTGATGACCTTTTCGTTGTCATGGCGAATCTTCAGCTTCATCTTTGCGTTTGGTACACCGACCTTGGCGATCAGTTTGGCGAGGCCGTGGCGCTGCATCACATTGACGAAGGATTCGCGATCACGCGAACGAATCTGCACGATCGCGCCGAGCTCCTCGTTGAACAGGCCGCGCAACATGTTGTCGGCCCAGCCGGCCAGTTCTATGTCCAGGCCGCAGTGTCCGGCAAGTGCCATTTCGATCAGGCAAACAATGGCGCCGCCATCGGAGCGATCGTGGTAGGCCAGCAGCAAACCATCGGCGTTGGCCTCCTGGATGGCCAGAAAAAATGATTTCAATCGCGCTGGATCATCGACATCGGGCGGCAGATCACCCGCGCGCAGGAAAACCTGGGTCAAAACCGATCCACCCAAGCGGCCGCGACTCGCGCCCAGATCGATGATCCACAACTCCGAATCACCCTGATCGAGCCGCAGTTGCGGGGTCAATACGCGACGCGCATCACTGCTGCTGGCAAACGCCGTGACGATCAGCGAAACCGGAGCGACCGTGCGCAGGGTCGACTCGTCCTGCTTCCAGGAAACCTGCATCGACATCGAATCCTTGCCCACCGGAATCGAGATGCCAAGCGCCGGACACAGCTCCATCCCAACCGCGCGAACGGCGTCATAGAGCGCGGCGTCTTCGCCCGGATGATCCACCGCCGCCATCCAATTCGCCGACATGCGCACTTCGTCGAGACGCACCGGCGCGGCGGCGAGATTGGTCAGCGCTTCGCCGACGGCCATGCGCGCCGAGGCCGCGGCATCGAGTAACGCCAGTGGCGTGCGTTCACCGATCGCCATCGCTTCGCCGGCATGGCCACAAAAATCATTGAGGGTCACCGCACAATCGGCGACTGGAACCTGCCATGGTCCGACCATCGGATCGCGCGAACACAGGCCGCCGACACTGCGGTCACCAATCGTGATCAGGAATGATTTGCTGCCGACTGCCGGGAAGCGCAGCACGCGATCGACCGCTTCACCGAGCTCGAGATTTTCGGTATCGGCGATGACTGACAGTGATTCCCTGATGCGCCTGGTTTGGCGATGCATACGCGGCGGCTTGCCGAATAGCACATCCAGCGGCAGGTCGATCGGGTGATGACGGGAATCGGCAGTCGGGAATCGGGAATCGGTTAGTACGAGCGTGCGCTCGGCCGTTGCATGGCCGACCACGGCGAACGGGCAGCGCTCGCGCTCGCAGATCGCGGCAAACAAACCGAGATCATCGGGACGCACGCCGAGCACGTAGCGCTCCTGTGATTCGTTGCACCAGATCTGCATCGGCGACATGTGCGGGTCGTCGCACGGGATCTTGTCGAGCTCGAGCGCACCGCCGACTTCGGAATCATTGAGTAATTCCGGCAGCGCGTTGGAAAGTCCGCCGGCGCCGACATCGTGGATCGAAACGATCGGATTGTCGCTGCCTCGTGCCCAGCAATCATCAATGACCTGCTGGCAGCGACGTTCCATTTCGGGGTTCTCGCGCTGCACCGAGGCGAAATCCAGTTCTGCCGAACTGCTGCCGGCTGCCACCGATGAGGCGGCGCCTCCGCCGAGTCCGATCAGCATCGCCGGGCCGCCGAGGACGATCACCGCGTCGCCGGCTTGCAATGTTCCCTTTTCAACATCCGAGGGACGCAGATTGGCAATTCCGCCGGCGATCATGATCGGCTTGTCGTAGCCGCGCAGCAGGCCAGCCTCATCGGTTGAATGTTCAAATGTACGAAAGTATCCACCGAGACACGGGCGCCCGAACTCATTGTTGAATGCGGCCGCTCCGAGTGGACCGTCGCGCATGATTTCGTAGGGCGTCGCGAAGCGTGGCGGCAGGGCTCGATCGGATTCCCATGGTCGCTTCAAGCCAGGAATGCGCAGATGCGAAACGCTGAAACCGATCAAGCCAGCCTTCGGTTTACCGCCGCGACCGGTCGCGCCCTCGTCGCGAATCTCGCCACCCGAACCCGTTGCCGCACCGGCATACGGTGATATGGCGGTCGGATGGTTATGCGTTTCCACCTTGATTGCATACGGAACCGCCTCATTCACGGCCGCGTAGATGCCGCTATCGGGATTCGCGAAAAACCGCTTGGCGTGCGTACCGGCAATTACCGCGGCATTGTCGCTATAGGCCGACAAGGTATGCGCGGGCGATTGCTTGTGCGTGTTGCGGATCATTGCAAACAGCGAGAGCGGCTGCGACTTGCCATCGATCGTGTAGTCCGCATTGAAGACCTTGTGTCGACAATGCTCGGAATTGGCCTGCGCGAACATCATCAGTTCTGCGTCAGTCGGATCGCGCGCCAGGCGCTTGTAGTTCTCGACGAGATAGTCCATCTCGTCGCTGGCAAGTGCGAGGCCGAGGCGCTTGTTGGCCACTTCAAGCGCCGTACGTGCATTGGCACCGAGCTCGATGCGCTCCAGTGGCAATGGATCAGAGACGTCGAACAATTGGTCGAGCTCGGCGCGCGTGGTCAGTACCGATTCGGTCATCGGATCATGCAAGATCGCAGTCACCCGTTGCCAAAGTTCCGAACCTGGCTGCGGTCCGCGTTCAAGCTCAAAAGCCAGTGCGCGTTCTACACGACGCACGCTCAGGCCGCATCGACGCAGGATGTCGGTGGCCTTGCTTGACCAGGGGGAAATAGTGCCGATGCGCGGCGCTACCCAGAGCGAAGCGGCTACGGATTCGCCGTCGCGGGCTTGCAGGATGCGTTGCAGCTTGACAGCGTCAACGGAGTCGCCATCTTCGACAGCGATCAGATAGACATGGCGAATGGCGCGCAGTGCGCAGGCCGAATCAAGCCGATCAAGTTCGGCGTTGAGACGATCAATCCGAAAGGCTGACAGGGCCGGCTGGCCGTCGAGAACAATCATGGCGGTCGGTGTCCGGGATGCTCAAACCAGTATCCACGGCGACACCGTGGAAGGGCCCGCATGATAGCGGAAGCCGCGACCGGGCGAGAACACCCGGCCGGGCATCCTGGATCAGGATTCAGGCGCCGGGCTTTTCCGCGGCAACCCGTTCCAGCTGGGCTTCCAGCTGATCAGGGGTCAGATAGCCGCCGATCTTGCTGCCATCCTGCGCAAAGACCGCGGGCGTGCCATCAACGCCGACGCTGATACCGAGTTGATATTCCTCGGCAATCGGGTTGTCGCATTGCAAAGGTTCCGGATTCGCGCCGGTCTTGGCAGCCGTAAAGGCCTGCTTCTGATCTTTCGCACACCACACCGATACCGCCTTGGCGAACGAAGGCGTATTCGGGCCACTGCGCGGGAAGAACAGATAGTCGACCTCAATGCCGCGATCGTTGTATTCGGCAATATGCGAATGCATCTTGCGGCAATAGCCGCAATCGATATCGGTAAACACGGTGACCTTGTATTTCGGCTTGGATTTCGGCGCAAACGTGATGCGCTTGGACGCCGGATAGGCATCGAGCTTGGCGACGTTGACGCTGGCCAGTCGCTTCGCCGTCAGATCGAGTTTCGCATTGGCGTCATACAAGGTGCCTTGCAGGATGTATCGACCATCCTCACTGACATACAGCAATTGACTACCGACCACGGCCTGGTAGTAGCCGGGTACCGGTGACATTTCGAAAGCCTCGATTTTGGTGCTCTTGATGAGCTTCTGCACGGCGGCGCGGGCGGCAGCCTCGCTGACGTCGGAAGCCTGAGCCAACGGGACAATGAGAGAAAATGCGAATGCGGCGATCACTGGAAGTTTCATGGACATACCTTGTTCGGTGGGGGCGAAGCCGCGCTCAGCGCGAAGCCACAGGATTATTGGCCAGATGCTCAAGCTCCACGATCAGCTTGTCGGGTGACAAGGCGATCTGCGGTGCCACCTTGCTGCCATCCGCAGCGAGCATGGTAGGGGTGCCCGTGATGCCGATCGATTGTGCGATCCGTGTTGTCTCGGCAACCGGGTTTGCACAGGTTCCCGTGCCGGGATCTGCGCCGTTCATCGCTGCAGTGAAGGCTTGCTTGCGATCGATCGCGCACCAGACCGCCTCGGCCTTCTTGTCTGCACCCGGGTGAATATCGAGTGGCATGAAAACATATTCCACTGCGATACCGGCCGCGTTGTAAGCCTCGATCTGCTGGTGGAAGCGTCGGCAGAACGGGCAATCGAGATCGGTAAACACGGTCACCGCGTACTTCGCATTCGCTGGCGCAAAAATAATGCGCTTGTCCGGCGTAATCTTCTTCAAGGAGGCCATGCGATTCTTCGCGCGTGCCGCCTCAGTGATATCGCGCTGGCTGTTTGCATCGATCGCACTGCCATCGAGCACGAAGCGACCGTCCTTGCTCACGTAGATGAACTGGCTGCCGATGATGGCTTCGTAAAAGCCCGGAATGACCGACTCCTGGACCACATCCACCTTGACCTGCGGAGCGAGTTTGGAGAATGCCGCTTGCACGGTTTCCTCTGGCGTTGCTGCCGCTGCATTAACGGCGACGAAAATCAAGATCAAGCTAAGCAAATGACGCATGGGAAACCTCGGGTTTGAATCAACGGCGAGCCGCCGTGGCGGCCTGGGCGGAATTGTCGGACGTGACAGAAATCTTCTGCAGCGCGGCAAGCAGACGATGCGGTGACAACAGAATCGTTGAGTCGATGATACTGCCATCGGCAGCAATTGCCGTCGGCGTCTTGCTGACACCGATCTCATTCCCAACTTTAACCGTGCGCGAGACAGGGTTCGGACAGTCCCCGGCATCCGGTGCCTGCCCGATCAACGCGGAAGTATAGGCACGCTGGCGATCCTTGGCACACCAGACCGCAACGGATTTGATATCGGCGCCCGGATGAATGCTCAACGGAAAAAAGACATAGTCAAACGCGATACCGAGAGCCTTGTATTCATCAATGCGCGAATGCAGCCGACGGCAGTACGGACAGTTCACATCGGTGAAAATCGTCAGCCGGTATTTTGAATTGGCCGGCGCAAAACTCAGGCGCGTATCGTCACCAAGCGTAGCCAGCAACTGACGACGCTTGGCGGACATGCTCGCCTCACTGAGATTGACGCCTTCACGCGTATCCTCGACCGACCCGCGCAGCAGGTAGCGACCGTCGTTGCTGGCATAGGTAACCTGACCATCAATGACGCCCTCGTAGTAGCCCGGCAAGGCCGACTTGCGGAACGCCGTGACCTGCTGCAATGGCGCAACTTTCTGGATCGCCTCGCGTGCGGCGGCGCCTTCGTCGGCATAAGCCGACACCATGGCGAAACTGAACGTGAGAAGGCAGAGCGTGCGCGCAACAATCATCAGCAGGAAGATTTCCGGGTAGCGGTCTGAGGTAGACCCATCGAGACGGCAATGGTTCCGCCAAGTCCTTGATTTTGACACGCCCGACCAAGTTCATGAAACCCTGCCTGAGGGCACATCACCCGCGCGGATGATGCTCGGCATGCAGACGTTTCAGCCCTTCCTTGGCCACGAGCGTGTAGATCTGCGTGGTCGACAGCGAACTGTGTCCGAGCAACATCTGCAAGGCGCGCAGATCGGCGCCGTGGTTGAGCAGATGCGTGGCAAACGAATGGCGCAGCACATGCGGAGAGATGCGCTGGCTCGCGATTCCTGCCTGCAGCGCATGTTTCTTGACCAGGACCCAGAACATCTGTCGAGTCATGCCTGAACGGCGTGCGGTGACGAACAGTGCATCGACGCGCACGCCTTTGAGCAAACCATCGCGTGCCTCACCGATATAGCGGACCAGCCAGTGCTGAGCTTCTCCGCCGATCGGAACCAGTCGTTCCTTGCCGCCTTTGCCCGTCACGCGCAGAACGCCCTGACGCAGATTGACCTGGTCGGCGCGCAAACCAACGAGTTCGCTGACGCGCAAACCGGTCGCATACATCAATTCAAGCATGGCCCGATCACGCAAACCGAGCGGCGTTTGCGGCGGCGCCTGGAGCAAGCCTTCGACCTCGGCTTCAGCCAGCGCCTTGGGCAGGCTGCGTGGAAGTTTCGGTGCATCGACAAGCAGGGTCGGATCTTCGTTGATACGCCCGTCACGCTGCAGCAGCCGATAAAAATGTCGCAGTGAAGACAGCAGACGCGCGTTCGAGCGAGCGCTGTAACCGCGCCCGGCCTTGCCGCCTCGATCGGCACGTGAAACCAGATAGGCAAACAGCAGAGCGCGCCGGCACTCGAGCAGGTTCGAGGCTTGCGGTGGTGTAGCCAGCCAGCGTGCAAATGCGTCGAGGTCACGTCGATAGCCTGACAAAGTGTTGTCGGCAAGACCAAGTTCCGACCAGGCGCGCTCAAGAAATGCGTCAATCAGAAGACGATCCTGCGCTTGGACTTCAGTTTTTTTCGGCATGCTGATTGTCACGGAATCGCTCGTTGATCTTGCGCGATCTCGCGCAAACCGGGAGGCTAGCGCGAAATCAAAACTCATACACGCTCATGTCCGCTCAACCTGGCGCTCCGCTGTGGCGCCGTCTCGCCGCCCTCTTCTACGACTTGCTCGTACTCGTCGCCCTGTGGATGTTTGCCGCAGCGCTGATCCTGCTGGCATTTGGCGGCGACGTGGATGTCGCCGATCAACCGCTGCTGTATCACCTCGTCCTTCAAGGCGCGCTTGTGGGCTTGAGCGCGGCCTATTTCGTTATCTCGTGGTCGCGCGGCGGCCAGACGATCGGCATGCGCGCCTGGCGCGTACGCATCATTGATCTCGAAGGGCGATCACCAAGGCCAACGCAATCACTGCTGCGCTTCGGCCTTGCCCTGATCTCACTGATCGCCGGCTTCGGCTTCATCTGGTGCCTGTTCGATGCGGACCGTCGCGCCTGGCACGACGTGATGGCGAAGACGAGGATGGTTTGAGTGCAGGGAATTGGGAATTGGGAGTGGAGAATCGGTCGAGCAGAAGCGGCGCGCGCGGCGGGAAACTAACCTTTCACCCATTCCCTATTCCCTATTCCCTATTCCCTATCCCCTATTCTCGATTCTCGATTCTCGATTCTCGATTCTCGATTCTCGATTCTCGATTCTCGATTCCCGGCCCTTCAAGC
>JBDSPX010000158.1:0-4306 GCA_039930065.1 Dokdonella sp. | reverse complement strand
GGTTTTCTACACCATCGGATCGAGTGGCCACGAAGGCAATGCGATGGTTGCGAGACTGACGCGGCACACCGATCCGGCCTTCCTGCATTACCGCAGCGGCGGCTTCATGGCCGAGCGCTTCCGCAAGCTGCCGGGCATGGATCCGGTCATGGATTCGGCGCTGTCGTTTGCGGCGAGCAAGGATGATCCGGCTTCAGGCGGGCGACACAAGGTGTGGGGTTCCAAACCGCTCTGGGTATTGCCGCAAACCTCGACGATCGCCTCGCACTTGCCCAAGGCGCTGGGCACCGCGCTGGCCATAGAACAGGCGCCGCGCATTGGCCATACGCTGCCAATCCCAACCGATTCGATCGCGATCTGCTCGTTCGGCGATGCCTCATCAAATCACGCCACGGCACAGACCGCGTTCAATGCGGCCGGCTGGACGTCGTATCAGAAACTGCCGGCGCCGGTTTTGTTCGTCTGCGAAGACAACGGCATCGGCATCTCGGTGAAATCGCCGGGTGGCTGGATCGAGCGCAACTTCAGCGAGCGCCGCGATCTCGATTATTTCTACGCCGATGGACTCGATCTGGCCTCCGGTTATGCCGATGTCGAACGCGCAGTCGAGCATTGCCGTCGTACACGTCGACCCACCTTCCTGCATCTGCGCACGACCCGCATCATGGGTCACGCAGGAACCGACTTCGAAATCGAGTGGCGCAGCATCGAGGAATTGGTCGCGGTCGAGGCCGGAGATCCCTTGTTGCGCTCGGCGGCTATCGCCCTCGAATCCGGCCTGCTAGGCAAAGATGAGCTGCTCGCACGCTACGAAACGGTCCGAGCGAAATGCTTTGCCGCCGCCGACGAAGCCGATCGTCGTCCCAAGCTCGAAGCGCTGGCCGAGATCATTGTGCCGCTGGCCCCGTACTCTCCCGAAAAAGTGCAAGCCGAAGCCACGCGCAACGACTACGCCGACAAGCGCCTCGATGTGTTCGGCGGTGAGCAGAAATTGCCGGAAAATCTGCCACCGCGGCACCTGGCGATCCACATCAATCAGGCTTTGCACGACCTGTTCTGCAAATATCCTGAAGCCCTGTTGTTTGGCGAGGATGTGGCGCAGAAGGGCGGCGTCTATACGGTGACGAAAGGCCTGCACAAGGCGTTTCGCAACCGTCGTGTGTTCAACACCTTGCTCGATGAGACGATTATCCTCGGTCTCGCTCAAGGCTATGCCAATATGGGCATGCTGCCGATTCCGGAAATCCAGTATCTGGCCTATTTCCACAATGCCTGCGACCAGATTCGTGGTGAGGCGGCATCGCTGCAGTTCTTCTCGAACAACCAGTATCGCAATCCGATGGTCGTGCGTATTGCAGGGCTCGGCTACCAGAAGGGCTTCGGTGGCCATTTCCACAATGACAATTCGATGACGGCCCTGCGCGATATCCCGGGCCTGGTCGTCGGTTGCCCAAGCCGCGGCGACGATGCAGCGACGATGCTGCGCACGTTGGCCGCGCTCGGCAAGGTGGATGGTCGCGTCAGCATCTTCCTCGAACCGATCGCGCTTTACATGACCAAGGATCTTCACGACGCCGGCGACGGCCAGTGGTTGTTCCCGTATCCCGCGCCCGATCAGGCGATGACCTTGGGTGAGGGCCGCGTGTATGCGCCCGAAGCCTCGGATCTCGTCATCTTCAGTTACGGCAATGGTGTTCCGATGAGTCTGCGCGCCGCGCGCGAAATCGAGATCAAATATGGCTGGAAGGTGCGTGTCGTCGATTTGCGCTGGCTGGTTCCGTTAAATGCCGGCTTCATCGGAGAGCAGGCCCGCGATGCCAAGCGCATCATCGTTGTCGACGAAGGACGTCATTCTGGCGGAGTCGGCGAGGGCGTGATCACGGCGATTGTCGAGGCTGGATATGGCGCGATACCGCTGCACCGTGTAGTTGGCGCCGATACGTTTACTCCGCTGGCCGGGGCCGCGCTGGCCGTGCTCCCGGCTGATTCAGATATCGTCGCTGCAGCGGCGAATCTGGAGCCCACCCACTGAATGGCCTATCATCCCAACCAATGAGTGCCAATTCCAACCTGACCATCCTGTTTGCCGACGTCTCGGGCAGCACCAAGCTGTTCGAGCTGCGCGGCAATGTCGCCGCCCGTGACATCATCGCAGCCGTGCTCGATGCACTGCTTGAGGTGGCCCATCGTCATGGCGGCAAGCTGATCAAGACGATTGGCGACGAAATCATGTGCACGTTTCCGGGTGCGATACAGGGACTGCTCGCCTCGACCGACATGCAACGGCGCATGAAGTCGGACATGGCTTTCCTGCAGGACAACATCGGAATCCGCGTCGGCTTGCATCACGGCGAGGCCTTGGTCGAGGAAAACGATGTATTCGGCGACGCGGTCAATGTCGCCGCACGCATGGCTGCGATCGCCAAGCGCGACCAGATCGTGGCCACCGCAAGCACCGCGATGAATATCACCAATGCCGCCGGTGTGCGCGTGCGCTCGATCGGCTCGGCACGCGTTGCCGGCAAGTTGTTGCCGATCGAGATCGTCGATGTGATGTGGCAGGAAGATGTCTCTCACGTCACCACCGTGCAGCGCGTGGTCCAGTTCACCAAGAACAAGCGCGTGGTTCTGAATCTGGGCTACCTCGATCGCGAATTCCAGATCGATGAATTGTCCGACCCATTTACGATGGGGCGCGAAGAGGGGCATAGCCTGACTATCGAGTCCGACTGGGTCTCGCGCGATCACGCCATGATCGAGTGGAAAAAAGGACACTTCATCCTCTCCGATCGCTCGACCAACGGCACCTGGGTCAAGATCGGTACCGAAGAACTGCTGGTTCACCGCGACGCTTATCCGCTGCGCCGCAGCGGTACCCTCAGCCTCGGCCAATCCCACGCCGCCGAAGACGGCAATCTCGTGAAGTTCGAGTGTGGCGAGGCGTAGTAATTCTGGGATTCGAAATTCGGGATTCGGGAATAGGGTATCGAAACTTGTGGGAAGCGCTCGGCCCGATTCCCTATTCTCGATTCCCCATTCCCGGCCCCATCACTCAAACCCATTCGCAAACAGCGCGTCATAGCCTGACGGTGGCAGATCGGTGCCTTGGAAGATTCCCATGGGCGTGTAGCCGGTGTAGCCAGGGAAGACGTAGTAGATATTCGGGTTGGCCATGCGCCGGATCAGGGCTTCGGAAATGATGCGTCGGTAGTCGGTGGTTACGGCGACGTCAGTACCTTCGTAGAGGTCGGTATTGCCTAGCCCCGGAAACGTGCCGTAGACCTGGCCGCCATTGACCTTGCCGCCGAGCGCGATCATCACGTTGCCATAGCCGTGATCGGTACCGCCATCCGCGTTTTCGACCACGCGACGGCCAAACTCGCTGACCACGATCACGCTTGTGCGACTCATCAGGTTGCCCGTCGCGCTGGATAGATCGGTATAGAACGCACTCAATCCTTCAGACAGGCTTTCAACCTGGTTGCCGAAGTAGTCATAGCCGTTAGGCGTAGCCGGATTGCCTTGGCCGACATGCGTGTCCCAGCCGCCCAGATCAATCGTCGCCACGCGCATGCCGAGATTGGCCTTGATCAATTGCGCGACGTTGCGCAACTGGTCGCCGAACTCACCGTTGTATCGCAAATCGTAGTCAGCACCGCCAGAAGGCTGATAGCCGCCGGGGTTCGAGGTGGCGTTGTAAAGACCGAAATTGATCGGGCGCAATAGATCGAGCGAGGCGAGCGTTTCGACACCAGCGCTCTCAAGCTGGGTCGCATTGCCGTTCCACAGCGCATGCATACGCGACACGGCGCCAACCAACCCATGCGCCGAATCGTCCTCTTCCCACGACCAATGGAATCCATCAATGCGGTAGTCCGAAGCGCTGTTCATCGTGATCGCATCGGATGAGCCGAGCAGACTGCTCGCCGTGATATTGCCGAGCGAGGTCGCCGGCAATGCCACGACGGCAGGCAAACCGCCACTCGCCAGATGTCGGGTCAGCCAGCCGACGTTGTTGCCGGTGCCTCCGCCGAAGCCGAATTCGAGATTCGCCTGCGCATCGAAGTGGCTGCGGATGACCGGATTGGGTTTGGATTGTCCGGCTGCAACGACAAAGGCCAGATGATTCTGATCGAACAATGTTTGCAGACCCGCAGCCCGCGGATGCAGGGCCCAAGTGGTTCCATGGAGTGGTAGGGCAGCGCCCGTACCCGAGATCGGGATACGCGTGTTGGTTCGGGCGGTCATATAGTCGGCCCGATACGGGCTGCTGGCACCTGGCGGCAACAGGCTCAGTCCATCCATT
>JBDSPX010000157.1:0-7920 GCA_039930065.1 Dokdonella sp. | reverse complement strand
AGGTCATCGCGGGCGAAATGAATGCCGGCGTGCTCGCGCAGTTTGTGTTGTATGCCGTGGTCGCTGCCGGCTCCGTCGGCGGGCTGACCGAGGTTTGGGGCGAGTTGCTGCGCTGTGCGGGCGCGCTTGGACGCATCAGCGAACTGCTCGATACCGATGCGGAGATCCGTTCGCCCGAACCAGCGAGGATGCTGGCAAAGCCGGTGCACGGCGCGCTGCGATTCGAGCACGTCGAATTCCGCTACCCTTCGCGCCCGGATCACCCTGCCCTGCACGATATTTCGCTCAGCATCGAGCCCGGCGAGACCGTCGCCTTGGTCGGACCGTCCGGTGCAGGAAAGACCACATTGTTCCAGTTGCTACAACGATTCCATGATCCGCAGAAGGGTTGCATCACGTTGGATGGGCAGGATCTGCGCGCCATCGATCTTGCCGAGCTGCGCGGTTGTTATGCGCTGGTACCGCAAGACCCCGTGTTGTTTGGTTCCAGTGCTGCGGACAATATCCGTTTCGGTCGCATCGAGGCGAGCGACGCGGAAGTTGAAGCAGCAGCGCGTGCTGCGGAATGTCATGAGTTCCTGAGCGCGCTTCCTGAGCGTTACAACACGTATCTCGGCGAGCGTGGCGTGCGACTTTCCGGTGGTCAACAGCAGCGAATTGCAATTGCGCGAGCGCTGCTGCGCGATGCGCCGATCTTGCTGCTCGATGAAGCGACATCAAGTCTCGATGCGCAATCCGAACGTCTCGTGCAAAACGCGCTTGAGCGCCTGATGGATCATCGAACGACCCTGGTCATCGCGCATCGCCTGGCGACCGTGCAAAAAGCAGATCGAATCGTGGTGCTGGATGGTGGTCGCATTGTCGCCCAAGGCACGCATGCCGAACTGCTTCAGCAAGGTGGCCTTTATGCGGAATTGGCAAGATTGCAGTTTGCTGCTTGAATTGCAGTCCCCGCACGTTTACCGGATGAGCATGATTGATCGATGTCGCCCGATTCCAACGTTATTTGATCAATCGTTCGAGTTCGTCCCATGCAAGCCAAATTCACTGGGTTGCTGCCTCGGCGAAGGCGAGCCTGCAATGAGCTTTTCGAAGGACAGGAACGACCAGCCGTGCTCAGGAAATCGATAGCATCGCCGAGATCATCGGCGGTACTTGTGCCGTTGCCTTCTCAAGATTGGCGTAAATCTCTTCAAGGCTGATTTCGGCTTCATCGCCACAGCCCGCTGCCCAATTGGCAACGAGTGAGAGGCATGCGTAGTCGACACCGAGTTCACGAGCAAGGACGGCTTCTGGCATGCCAGTCATGCCGACCAGGTCGCAGCCATCGCGGCGCATGCGAGTAATCTCCGCGCGGGTTTCGAGGCGCGGGCCCTGGGTCGCGCCATAACAGCCTCCGTCAACCACTTCGATGTTTGCTTTCAGCGCGCCATCGAGCATCCTTTGACGCAGGGATTGCGTGTACGGCTCGCTGAAATCGATATGCCGAACGTCTGCGCCTTCTGCATCGCAATAGCTGCTGATACGTCCATAGGTGTAGTCGATCACCTGATCTGGAATAGCCAGCACCCGCGGGCCCATATCCTCGCGGATACCGCCAACCGCGTTGACACCAATAATGCATTTTGCGCCAAGTTCTTTCAGTGCGTGGATGTTCGCACGATAGTTGACCTTGTGTGGCAGGATATTATGGTCGCGTCCGTGGCGAGCGAGGAAGGCAACGCGCTTCCCGCCGAGCTGGCCGCTGACGATGACATCGGAGGGCTTTCCCCACGGTGTGTCGAGCGCGCTTTCACTTACGTTTTCAAGTCCAGGAAACCGGTAGAGGCCGGTACCTCCGATCAGGGCGAGATCAATTGACATGGCATCAAAGTGCGTAAATGGCGGGGAGGTTTCGACCTTGCTCATTGAAGTCCATACCGAAGCCAAAGACGTAGCGGTCGGGAACTTCAACACCGACGAAATCGGCACTCAATCCGGGCACGGTTCGTCCATGGCGCTTTTCGCAGACAACGGCCAGAAGAACGCGTGCCGCACCCTCATCGACGCACCATTGGCGGATCGCGTGGAGTGTGTGACCTTCATCGAGAATATCGTCCACAAGCAAGACGGTGCGACCCCTCAAGGCTGTGTCCGGTCGGCGCAGCCATTTCAGCTCGCCTCCCTCGGTAGTTCCGCGAAAACGGGTGGCGTGGACGTAATCGAATTCGAGATCGGCTTTGATCTTGGTCGCCAACTGACCGGCAAAGACGAGTCCGCCCTGCATGATGGTAAGGAATACCGCGGAAGTTCCGCTCAAGGCGTGGCCAATTTCTTCGCCCATGCGAGCGATCGCCGATGAAAGCGCCAAGTTATCGTGGATGAGGTCGGCAGTTTGCAGTGCCTCGGAAAGTTTGGGTCGGCTCATTTGCTGCTCGGGTCGGGACAGAATTCGGCGAGACGCACAATGATCTCGTCGCGTTTTGGATTGTCTTCCAGTGCTTCCCAGGTTGGCGCGACGGCACCGCGAAGGCTCTCAACGCGGGCGGAAGGGCATGCGGAAAGGCTCGCGGTTGCAGCCAGGGATTGCTCGACGATCGCCGGGCTGCAGGCGAGAATCAATTCGCAACCTGCGTTCAGATGCGCGTCGATGCGTGCCGGAATTCCGCCCATTTCCTCAGCGGCGGCCATGCCGATGTCATCACCGATGACGATGCCGGTGTAACCCATCTCCTTGCGCAGGATATCTCCGATCCAGACTCTGGAAAAACCTGCAGCGAGTTGATCGACCTCAGGATAAGTCACGTGAGCGAGCATGATCGCCTCGGAACCGGCAGCGATGCCTTCGGCGAATGGAACGAGATCGCTGGTGCGCAATTCTTCAAGCGTGCGGGAGTCGGTAGCGGCATCAAAATGGGTATCGGCCAACACGCTGCCGTGCCCTGGGAAGTGCTTGAGCGTCACTGCCATACCTGCGAGGTGCATGCCACGCGCGTAGGCCTGCACAAGCTCGGATGTCACCGCAGGGTCGGCGTGGAACGCACGCTGTCCAACGGCAAGGTTTCCGCGGGCGAGATCGGTGACGGGCGCGAAACTCAGATCAACATCAACAGCGCGCATTTCGGTGGCCATCAACCAGGCATGCTCCTCTGCCATCGCGACTGCCAGCTTCGGATCTCGATCGAACAACTCACCGATACGTGCCAGCGCGGGAAGTCGCGTAAAGCCGTCACGAAAACGTTGCACCGGTCCACCTTCCTGATCGACGCAAATCAGGAAGGGGTCATCGGGTCGCTCCATGCGGATGTCGTCGATCAACTCGACAACCTGATCGCGATTCGCACAGTTTCGGGAAAAGAGAATGACGCCACTGACCTGCGGTGAGGACAGCCAGACACGGTCCTCGTCACTCAGGGTTTTGCCGGGAATGCCGATGATCAACATGGGTCATCTGCCTCGCATTTTTTGTTCATCATGATGGGAAGATTGATCAGGCTGCAAGGAATAGTCACTGACAGGCATCCTACCGGTCGATCACCGGATGAACAACGCAATCGATTCGACGTGCGCGGTGTGTGGAAACATGTCCATGACACCGGCCTCAACGAGTTTGAATCCATGCTTGTCGACGAGGATGCCTGCATCACGCGCCAGTGAACCGGGGTGACAGGACACGTAAACGATCCGGTTGGTGCCCTTGCGTGGCAGGTACTCAAGCACCGCCGCCGCACCCGAGCGCGGCGGATCAAGTAAAAGTTTACTGTATTCCCGGCGTGCCCAAGGTGCGGTTGCATGGTTCATCAGCAAATCCGCCGCTTGGAATGATGCATTCGTTATGCCATTACGATCGGCATTCTTTGCTGACCTTGCAATGAGGCCTGGATCGCCTTCGATACCAACAACGTCGGCGACCCGCCTCGCGATAGGCAAGGTGAAATTCCCAAGCCCGCAGAACAGATCCAGCACGATGTCTTCTGGCTTCACGTCGAGCAGTTCGAGCGTCATGCGAACCATACGCTGGTTCATGCCGGCATTGACCTGGATAAAGTCCAGTGGCTCGAAGGCCAGATCGACATCGGAGTCAGCAATGGAAAAATGAAGATCAATCGATTCTGGCCAAAGTGGATGAACGCTGTCCGGTCCGCCCGGCTGCAGAAATATAGCGAGATTGTGCTGCTTGCCAAAAGCAATCAGCTTTGCGTGGTCACCTTCATTCAACGGCAGCAAATGGCGAAAGACCAGTGCCACCGACTCGTCGCCCGCCGCTATTTCGATCTGGGCAATTTCGCTTTTCGCATCCATCGATCCAATCAATTCGGAAAGCGCCTCGATTCGATGGCCGACTTCAGGCAACAAGGTGTGACAGATCGACAGATCAGCGATGAATCTCGGGTTGTCCTCGCGAAAGCCGACGACAACCTTGCCCTTCTTCTCGACCCATTTCACTGACAACCGGCCTTTGCGTCGATAGCCCCAGGGTTGGTCGGTCAGTGGCGGCAACCAACGCTCGGGCCGCACCTTGCCGATGCGTTCGAAATTTTCTGCGAGCACGTTCTGCTTTGCCTCGATCTGGCGCTCAGCAGGTAGATGCTGAAGCGCGCAACCTCCGCAGCCACCGAAATGTGGACAACGAGGCTCAACACGATCGGGCGAACGGGTCAGCAGTTCATCGATCTTCGCTTCGTCATAGTTGCGATGACGTTTGCTGTATCGAATCCTCGCGCGCTCGCCAGGTAAAGCGCCAGCAACAAAGATGGCCTTGCCATCCAGGCGCGCAACGCCACGGCCGTCATGGGTGAGACTCTCGATGTTGACTTCCGGATTCTGCATGCGAGGTTTTTGGCGACGAATTGACGGGCGGGCATGTTAGCAGCCAAGCGAATCCATGGGCATGACAGGGGCGGCCTTCGGCATCTGATTTGACCACCGCCATAAATGGGACGAAGCTGCGCCTATCGCATGGAAAGGGAGATCCACCGATGGCAAAGCTGCTGGTTGCAGATGACAACGCATTGAGCGTGCATTTTTTCAGTGAGGCCGTCGCGATTGCGGGACATGACGCGGCAACGTCCGAGGATGGACGTGCGGCATTAGCGCTGGCATCGACACAGGCTTTCGATCTCATCCTGCTCGATGCACGCATGCCCGGACTCGATGGTGCACAAGTGCTGCAAGCCATTCGATGTGCCGAAGGCCCCAATCGCGCAACGCCTGCAATTCTTACAACCGCGGAGGGAGCAGTTGATCGCGAGACATGGCTCAGCGCCGGGTTTGTCGACGTCATCTACAAGCCGATCGGCATCCCTGCACTGCATGCGCTTGTTTCTCGTCATCTCAACGGCCTCGTCACTGACGAAAATCTGCTCAATGACGCGCTTGCTGCGGAAAAGACAGGCGGCAATGCGACGATAATCGCGGCGTTGCGAGGACTGTTCGCCAGTGAACTGGCGAGCCTGCCGTCCGAGATTGAAGACTTCGCTGCGGCGAGCAACATGGCGGGCTTGCTCGACCGCCTGCACCGACTTGATGCCTCGGCCGGATTTTGTGGCGCTCCGGCATTGACCGAGGCCATCAAGAAAGTTCGAACTGATATCGATGCGACTTCGATGTGGCCGGAAATCGCGATGACCCGGCTTCTCGCCGTTTGTGCACGGACACGTGCTGCGCTGCCTTGAGCGTTATCGGGATTTGATGCGCATGCTCCATGCGTTCAAGCTGCCGCCACCCAGTTGATGCTGTAGCAGGACGCGCATCAGGCGGCGCAGTTCGACGCCATTTTCCGCCGATGGCATCTGGTCGCCGGCGAGCGCTAGCAACGCCTCGCCACTGATTTTCAGATCTTGCCGATTGCCATGCCAGCGCCTTGGCCCGCTATCGATGATGTAGGCGTAATCACTGCCCGCGTCGAGCGCCAGTCCGGAATCGATATCGCGATCGAGAACCAGACCATAGCCGAGATCAATCATCAGATCGCGCTCGAAGCGTCGCAATGTCCACGCCTCAGGTTCGGCAGACGACAGACGTGAAAGGCATTCGACATAGTGATCGAACAGGTCGCTGTGCGGATCGCCACGTGCACACAGACGCATCACCAACTCATTCAGATACATCGCCGAAAAGATCCGGTCCCCGCTCATCGCGAACGGCGCGGCCGTCGCTTCGGCATGGGTCAGGGTCATCAATTCCCCATTGCCCGTCCAGCTCAGATTCAACGGCTGCAGCGGTTGCAGCAATCCGCGAGGCAAGCGCGATCGCTCACGCCTGACCCCTCGCGCAATCATCCCCACCCGACCATGTGCGGGGCTCAAACATTCGAGCAACAGGGACGTTTCGCGATACGCCCTCGCGTGCAGGATCAGTGCGGGCTCGGCATCGACATGCACGCTGCGATTCCGATACTCGCTATCAGGAGTAGCCGAACTGCTTCAAGGACGTTTCGTCATCGGACCAGTTCTCGCGAACCTTGACCCAGAGCTCAAGAAAAACCTTGCCGCCGAAGAGCTTCTCCATGCGTCGACGTGCATTGCTGCCGATCGCCTTCAACCCTGCTCCTGCCGCGCCAATGACGATGGCTTTCTGGCCCTCGCGCTCGACCCAGATCGCGGCCGAAATGCGCGCAAGCTTACCGACTTGTTCGAAATGCTCGATTTCCACGGTCGTGGCGTAAGGCAGCTCTTCATTCAGACGCAGCATGAGTTGCTCGCGAATCATCTCAGCGGCAAGAAAGCGTTCACTACGATCGGTAAGCTCATCTTCGCCAAATTGCGCGGGCGCTTCGGGGAGAAGTTTGACCAGATCCTCGAGAAAATGCGGCAACCCCTTGCGATGGGTCGCACGCAAATAGTGGATGCCGGTGTACTGGCGCGTCTCGCTGATGTTGGCGACATAGGGAAGCAAGTCCGCCTTGTCCTTGACCAGATCAATTTTATTGATGACGAGCAAGCGCGGCACATCATGTTGTGAAACAAGCTTCCAGACTTGCTCATCCTCATCGGTCCAGAGTGGCGCAGCAACCACATGGACGAGAACGTCAGCTTCATCGGGAACCTGTCGCGCAATACGGTTGAGTTGCCGATTCATCGCACGCTTGCCACCAAGGTGCAGTCCCGGCGTATCAAGGAATGCAATTTGTGCGTTTTCCCTGGTTGAGATCCCGAGTATCCGATGCCTTGTTGTCTGCGGTTTCGGCGTAATGATACTGAGCTCAGAGCCAACGAGGGCATTGAGCAACGTCGATTTTCCGACATTCGGGCGCCCGAGCAAGGCAACGTGGCCAAACCGGTGTGGCGTTTCTGAAGTTGAGTTCATGTCTTGCGTGCCTTTTTGCGGGCAATGATGGATGCGCGTGTTTCTTCGAGTATCGTTTCCGCTGCAGATTGCTCAGCCGCTCGACGGCTCGAACCGCTGCCATTGCCAACCAATCCTAATATTTCCACTCGGCAGAGAACCTCGAAAACCTTGTCATGGTCATCGCCACGAGTCTCGACCAGCTCATAGACTGGCAGCGGCAAAGATGCAGCCTGGAGCAATTCCTGCAACAAGGTTTTTGAATCCTTGCTTGACTTGCCATCAGCCAACGTTACGCGCGTCGCGTACAACCGACGTACAAGCGATCTGCATGTTTCCCACCCGGCATCAAGATACACCGCAGCGATCAAAGCCTCGAATGTATCGGCAAGGATCGAATCTCGACGAAAGCCGCCGGTCTTGAGCTCACCCGGACCGAGCACGAGTGAATCGCCAATCTGTGCTTCACGAGCTAATTCGGCAAGCGCCGATCCGTTGACCAGCGAAGCCCTTGCTCGCGTCATGTCGCCTTCGCTCGCGCACGGATGCTGCTCGTAGATGTACTCGGCAACTATCAGATTCAGCAATGCATCGCCCAGAAACTCCAGGCGCTCATTGTTGCGGCGACCTGCGCTTCGATGGGTTAACGCTTGA
>JBDSPX010000156.1:0-3519 GCA_039930065.1 Dokdonella sp. | reverse complement strand
GGCGTACGCCTACATGGTGGCGCAGGATTTCGACCGGGGCGTGAAATCCCGAATCGACCCTGCCTCCTGCCTGATGCACGCTTCGCAGACGGCCGTTCAGGTCACACTTGAGGCGATTCAGGCGCTCGGCGGCAATGGCTACATCAATGAATATCCCGCCGGCCGGCTTCTGCGTGATGCCAAACTTTATGAGATTGGCGCAGGAACCAATGAAATCAGGCGCATGCTGATAGGACGCGAACTCTTTCACGGCAAGAGCTGACGTTATCACGGCGCGCTTTGCGTCGGAAACCGCGCCTTGCCAACGGCACCGATACGATCCCTTCAGCGCCCAACTATTCCTCATTGTTTACAGACAAAGTCCCTTTCATCTGGGGTAGACTGATCCCGACAGCCACGGGGGATTGCGATGGGGCTGATAGACGACAGCCTTGAATACGCGCAGGAATCGACGGGTGAACTCGCCCCGTGGAAAATCCTTATCGTCGACGATGAACCCGAGGTTCATCAGGTCACACGCCTTGTCCTTGGCAACTTTCGCTTCGCCGGTCGACCTCTGCAACTCTTGAGCGCTTATTCGAGCATTGAGGCCGAAGCCCAGTTGCGCGAGCACATCGATACGGCCGTGATCTTTCTCGACGTAGTCATGGAAACCGAACAGGCGGGTCTCGCTCTCGTAAAAACGATTCGCGAGCAGCTGGGCAACCAATTTGTGCGCATCGTCTTGCGCACGGGCCAGCCAGGCCAGGCGCCCGAACATGAAGTCGTGGCGGCCTACGATATCAACGACTACAAGGAAAAGACCGAGCTCACGGCGCAAAAATTATCCACCACGCTCTATTCGGCTTTGCGCGCCTATCGTGACATGCGCACGATCGAATCAAGCCGTCGCGGCCTCGAAGTGGTCATCCGTGCGTCCTCGGAAGTTTTCTCGCATCACCAACCGCAGCACTTCGCATCGGTGGTTCTTGAAAAACTCACTGAACTGATCGGTGTCGAGGGCGGCGCGTTGTGCTGCCGAATTGCGCACCCGAATGGGGAGCTGCCTGAACACTTCGAGATCACTGCGGCGAGCGGCGAGTATCTGCGTTATGTCTCGCGCAATGCAGACGAAAAGTTGCCGATGCATGTCGTGCAATCGCTTCGCCAGGCTTTCAGCAAGAAACAGCACATATTTTCCGATGATCACTATGTGTTGCACTTTTCCGACAGCGACGCAACGGAATCACTCTTGTATGTCGGCGAATCGCATCAACTGGATGAAACCGGCCATAGCCTGATGCGCGTGTTCTGCAGCAACGTCGCGATCGCCTACGAAAATCTCCATCTCAACCAGGAGCTTTTCGACAGCCAACTCGACATGGTCTACCTGCTGGCTGGCGCGGCCGAATCACGCTCGCGTGAAACGGCGAACCACGTCCGCCGCGTCGGCATCATTGCCGCGATGCTTGGCAGGCTACACGGACTCGATGAAGCCACCTGCGAAATGCTCAACTACGCCGCGCCGCTGCATGACATTGGCAAGATTGGAATCCCCGACGCGGTCTTGAACAAGCCCGGTGCACATACTCCGGAAGAAACCATCATCATGCGCACGCATGCGCAGCTCGGTGCGAAACTGCTTTCGGGTTCACGCCGCCCGGTTTTTCGACTGGCAGGCGAAATTGCCCTGACCCACCACGAAAATTTCGACGGCAGCGGCTATCCGAATGGTCTGCTCGCTGAAGCCATTCCGATTGCCGGACGAATCACTGCATTGGCCGACGTATTCGATGCACTTGGCAGTCGCCGCTGCTACAAGGAAGCGTGGCCCGATCAGGACATTCGAAATTTCATCAACGCGCAACGAGGCATCAAATTCGATCCGCAATTGACCGATCTGCTGATGGAGAACTGGGAACAAATTTCGTCCCTGCGCAAGCAACTTCCGGATTCCTGAAACGCGCGTCCTGAATTGAAAGGAAAAGCCCGGAAACGCATCCAGCGTGGGGGACTTCCTGACAGCAACGCACAGCTGTCCGATAGAAGAGAAACCTTTAGCCACAAGAACGATTTTTAATCTCACTCTACATATATGCTTTTAGCTGACCGTGGTTTCCAGGAATAGTCGATCTCGGATGCGGGATTCAGGCGGTTGGCTGGGCGTTCGCTCAGGCAAGCTGAAATCTGCAGCGAACGCGCGAAAATAGTTGGAATTCTCCAGCCTCAATCGTTCTGCCGCGCTACTTCGAGCAAGATCTTTCCGATGTGTTCCGATGACTCCATCAACGCATGCGCGGCACTCGCTTCGCGCAACGGAAACACGCGATGAATGACCGGCAGCGCCTTGCCATCCTCGAGCAGGGGCCAGACCTGCTCACGCAACTGCACGGCGATCGCATTTTTCTGTGCCTCAGTACGCGGCCGCAAAGTCGAACCGGTGAAAGTGAGTCGGCGAAGCATCAACAGCGACCAATCGACCTCGACCCGCGGTGATTTCAGGAAAGCGATCTGTACGAGTCGGCCCTCCACCGCCATGGATTTCAGATTGCGCTCGATGTAGTCACCACCGACCATGTCGAGAATCAAGTCGACACCGCGTTGTTCGGTTAGCCGGGCGATTTCGGCGACGAAGTCCTTCTCGCGGTAAACAATTGCTGCATCCGCGCCACGACGCAGGCAGACCTGTGCTTTCGCCTCATTGCCCACGGTGGTGTAGACCATCGCGCCACGCGCCTTGGCCAGTTGAATCGCTGTAAGCCCGATCCCGGAGGAGCCGCCATGGACCAGAAAACTTTCGCCAGACGTGAGTCGACCGCGCTCGAACACGTTGGTCCAGACGGTGAAGTAATTCTCGGGCAGAGCCGCCGCCTGCTGCAAGGTCAACCCTCGGGGAACCGGGAGCACCTGACCAGCCGGCACACAGGTGTACTCGGCATAGCCGCCGCCGTTGGCAAGTGCGCAGACCTGGTCGAGCAGCTTCCAGCTATCAACTCCCTCGCCAAGTGCGACGATTTCGCCGGATACCTCCAGGCCCAGGACAGGTGACGCTCCCGGTGGAGGCGGATACTTGCCCATGCGCTGACTGACATCGGGACGATTTACCCCGGCGTAGGCGACACGAATGAGGACCTCGCCCGGGTTGGGCTTCGGAACCGGGCCTGTGGCGAGCCGAAGAACCTCTGGCGTACCGCCAGCATCATGCTCGATGAAATGCATTGATTCGGGAATATTCGACATGCTTGCTCGCGATGCAACGGATGGTTGAAGACCCGGAAGGTGCCTGCGCGCTCAAACAAGGCACGCATGCTTGGCAACGATGAACTGTTATCGCCGACCGACGTGTGGCGCCACCTTACACAATCTTGTGGCATGCGATAAGCGCCCTCGTTTTGGCGGAGCTGCTTTCTCATTCGGATCGATCCCGATGGACGCTGCGTTCAAACGTACTCAGACCCAGCCATGCACATCGGCGCCAATCAAATCATGATCTGGAACGAATCGCCTCGAATCGAAAGCGCCCGCAACCAGGGTGGATTC
>JBDSPX010000155.1:0-5026 GCA_039930065.1 Dokdonella sp. | reverse complement strand
GACAAACTTGCTGCCTTCGTGGTTCGGTTTGAGGAAACGCGAACACATCATCGGGCTCAAGGTGAGCGCGATGATTGCCGACACCGTCACCGCACCGGCCAGAGTAAAGGCGAATTCGGTGAACAGGGCGCCAGTCAGACCGCCCTGGAATCCGATCGGCACATACACAGCGATCAATACGATGGTCATCGCAAAAATCGGTCCGGTCAGCTCACGCGCGGCGACCAGGGCTGCCTGCAGCGGTGTCTTGCCTTCCTCGGTGATATGTCGATCGACATTTTCCACAACAATAATCGCATCGTCGACGACGAGGCCGATCGCCAGTACGAGGGCAAGCAAGGTGATCAGATTGATCGTGTAGCCAAACATCAGCATCACGAAGAACGCGCCGATCAACGACAACGGCATCGCGATGACCGGGATCATCACCGCGCGCAAACTGCCCATGAACAGGAAGATGACCAAGGTGACGATGACCAGCGCCTCGACCAGAGTCTTGACCACTTCGCTGATCGAGGTGGTGATGAATTCGGTCGCGTCGTAGGCGATCTTGCCGGACAGACCAGTCGGCAGCTGCGCCTCGATCGCGGGGAATATCGAGCGCACCCTTTCGGCGACATCGAGCACATTGGCATCGGGTGACGCGTTGATCGCGATAAAGATCGACTGGTTGCCGTTGATCGCAACAAACGAGTTGTAATCCTCGGCGCCGAGCACGACGTTGGCGACATCTTCGAGACGCACGATCGCGCCGTCCTTGGAACGCACGGCGAGCTTGCGGAACTCATCAACCGAATGCAGATCGGTCGCCGCCGTCAACGGTATCGTGACCGCATCACCCTTGGTCGCACCGACCGCGGCAAGGTAATTGTTGGCGGTCAGTGCTTTTGACACATCAGCTGCAGTGACGCCTTGAGCGGCCATGCGCACCGGATCGAGCCAGGCACGCAGCGCGAACTGACGACCCCCGATGAGCTGCGCTTCCTGCACGCCTTCCAGTGCATCGAGCTGCGGCTTGACCACGCGCAGAACGTAGTCGGTGATGTTGTTGGTGGGAAGGTTTTCGCTGTAGAAACCGATGTACATCGCGGCCGTACTCTGGCCGACCTGCACCGAGATGACCGGCTTTTGCGCCTGTGGTGGCAGCTGGTTGCTGACCGCGCTGATCTGCGTCTGGATTTCGGTCAGCGCGCGGTTTGAATCGTAGTTGAGCTTGAGCGTCGCGGTGATCGAGGACACGCCACTCAGGCTCGATGACGACAGATAGTCGATGCCCTGGGCCTGGGCAATCGCGGCCTCCAGCGGCTGGGTAATGAATCCGGCCACGGTCTGCGCATCGGCGCCGTAGTAAGCCGTCGATACGGTGACCACCGCATTTTCGGTTTTCGGAAACTGGCGCACGCTCATGTCGAGCACCGAACGCAAGCCGAGCACAAGAATGATCAGGCTAATGACGATCGCCCAGACCGGTTTGTTGATAAAGGTATCAGTGAATTTCATGGTTTTGTGCCGTTGCTGGGTCGGATCCGCGCGGATTGCATCGAGGATTCGCGCTCATCTGAGCGCGCTCCTTGTGACTGCACCGAACGATCACTTTTCCTGCGGAGTTGGAGACGCCTCATCGGGCGGTTGAATCCTGTTGTCGATGATCAGTGGTGTGCCATTCTTGATCTTGAGTTGGCCACTGGTGACGATTTCGTCGCCTTCCTTTACCCCGCTGAGTACGGCGATCTGGTCACCACGTTTCGCGCCGGTCGTCACGAATACGGACTGCGCGGTGGGTTTTTCGTCCTTGCCCTTGTCGTCTTTCTTTCCCGAATACTTGACCACGAACACCGTCTCGCCATACGGATTGAAGGTGATTGCCGATTGCGGCAGGGTCATGTAGTTCTTTTCCTCACCGACCTGGATGGCGACGCTGGCAAACATGCCGGGAAGCAGCAGACGCTCGGTGTTCGGCACGCTCGCTTCAACTTGAACGTTGCGCGTGGCGATATCGAGCTTGGGGCTGATCGCGGTGATCTGACCAAGGAAAGGGCGATCGGCCATCGATGACAAGGAAAGCACGACAGTCTGTCCGACTTTGATCTCGCCGAGCTTGTCCTGCGGCACGTTGAGATCCACGAATGCCGGATCGAGCTGCTGCACGGTCAGTACGACGTCACCGGCCTTCACGTAACTGCCGGGAGTCAGACTGACGATGCCGACGCGGCCGCTGAATGGGGCGCGCAACTGGCGCTTGTCGATCAATGCCTGTTGCTGGCCGACACCCGCTTGAGCCGCCTTGTAACTCGCGGCGGCACTATCGAACTCGGCCTTGCTGATGCCCTTGTAGGCGAGCTGCTGGCTGGCGCGATCGAGGTTGACCTTGAGCAATGCGGTGTTCGCTTCGAGCTGGCGGCGCTGGGCGAGCAGATCGTCGGCATTGAGTTCGATCAGCATTTGTCCTTGCTTGACCTCGTCACCGGATTTGACTTTGACCGCTGTGACGATACCGGCGACATCAAAAGCCAGATCAGCTCCCTGTGCGGCACGCAAGGTGCCGACGCTGCTCTGCTCGGGCTGCCAGGGTTTCGAGGAAACCTTGGTTGACGTCACGGTCTGCGCTGGCACTGGCGCGCTACCAGCGTATTTCTTGCCCATGTAACTCTGGAAAAGATTCCAGCCGATCAACAAGGCCAGGAAGCCGCCGACAATCAGGATCATGGCGATCATGCGTTTGCTGGTGCTGGGTTTGCGTTCACTGCGCGGATTCATGCGCATTCCTCACGGTTCGATGGTTCTGGATCAGGAGTCCCTTCGCGTGCAGCGGCGAAGCGACAGAGTGTTTATGACGCATCCGCCTATTGCGGCGCGCTATCGCTTGAAGATGGAGAATTTGCATTGTCGCCGAATCCACCACCCAACGCTGCGAACAGTGCAGCGGTATCGGCGAGGCGCGTCGCCCGTGCATCAATCACCGCGAGACGGGATTGCTGATACAGGCGTGTCGCATCAAGCACCTGCAGGTAAGCGATCGAGCCATCCGCATATTGCTTGCGCGCGAGTTCAAGACTACTGCCGGTTGCCTCGGCGGCACTGGCCTGAGAGGCGAGACCTTCAGCGTCGAGTTCAATCGCGCGCAGACTGTCTGCGACATTCTGGAATGCGCTCAACAACGTTGTCCGGTAGTCGGCTGCGGCCTTGTCGAGCCCGGCTTCAGCCGCACGCTTTTGCGCGCGCAAGGTGCCGCCGCGGAAAATCGGCTGCAGCAAGTTGAGTCCGAGACTCCAGGCCTCTGCCGATTTGCCGAACAGGTCGCTGCTGTCGAGCGCCTGCGAGCCAAACGATGCCGACAAACTGATATTGGGGTACAGATTCGCCGTCGCGATACCGACCTTGGCGCTGGCCGCATGCAGTTGCGCCTCGGCTGCGCGGATATCGGGTCGCTGGCGCACAAGGCTCGACGGCAAACTCACCGGCAAGTCGGTTGGCAAGGTCAGCGCGTCGAGATCGAGCGCTTCGAGTTCCGCTTGCGACGGAAAGCGACCGAGATAGACGGCCAGTTGAGTCTGCGTTTGCGCGAGCGCCTTGCGCAAGGTCGGCAGTTGCGCGCGAGCCGCCGCGATCTGACTCTGCGCGAACAACACGTCGCCTTGCGACTTGACCCCGGTTTCAAACTGTTTGTTGACCAGATCGAACTGCTCGGCATAGACGCCGGTGATTTCCTCGGTCGCCTTGATCTGTCCGCGCAATGAGGCCTCACGAATGCTCGTGGTGACTACGTTGGCAGCGAGGCTCAGATAAGTCGCATCAAGCTGGTTGCGTTGAAACTCGGCGAATGCTGACTGTGCCTCGATACCGCGGCGCACACCTCCGAACAGATCGAGGGTGTAGCCAATATCGATCGAAACATTGTGGATGGTGTACGGCGACGCCGAGAGTCCGCCGGTTGTGCGGGCGGAATTCTTCTGCCGATTCGCACCGGCCGATGCATCAACCGATGGAAACAGACCGCCGCGAGCCGCGCCGGTTTGTGCATCGGCCTCACGCAAAGCCGCCTGCGCCGATGCAACGCTCGGGCTATTCGCCAGGGCCTGCTCGACACGCCGGTTCAATTCGTCGCTGGCGAACGTCGTCCACCATTGTGCAGGAACACCTTCGCCCTGCAGAAAACGCTGGGCATCGCCGGTCGGAGTGGCGGCCGAAAGGGTTGCTTCAGGCAGCGCGTCGCTGCGATAGCCGGCTTCTTGCGGCACGCTCGGTTGGCGGAAATTCGGCCCCACCGCGCAGCCGCCCAGCAGCAAGGAAATTGCCACAGCCAAGCCCGTTCGGGTGGTCATCGCGCGTACTTTGCCGAGGACAGGCGCCGTGTCGCGTTGTCGACATTGTTGAAAAGGGGTCATGCAAGGATCCGAAATAACAATACTTATCAGTTCAATAATAAGGCTCGATACCTGTCATGGCAAGTATTTTCAGCTATGACGAATGGCAGGGGGTGATTTCGACAGGCAGCGCACCGATGGAGATTTTTCCACAACAGCGCCTGCCCGTGGAAGCGACATCTGCGCGGTTCAGCTCGCATCGCCAAGCGCAGACGATGGCTTTTACGCAGTCTCCGATCGGTGGGGCTGGCGGATATCTAGCCCCGCTAATTTGCAACCAACGGGAATCTAATTGGCGCGAAGCAGACGTCCGAAATCGACCCATAACGGTCATACACCTGCGCCGCGAGCACCGAGAAAACGGTCATTCGCAGCTGACGCCATCGGGGCGCGGCAAACGTCCTCCTACGGACGAGGAGTCGACTGGGGCCAACAGCGACCACCGCAGCCCCGACGAAAAACGCCGCTCGATGACCTGGGCGCAACGCCTCAAGCGTTTTCAACATCGACGTGAGCACCTGCGGCCACTGCGGCGGCGCGGTGCGGATCGTGGCCAGCATCGAAGAACCCACCGCCAACCGCGCCATCCTTGCCCACTTCGCAAAGCACTGCGCGCTGGAGAAAGCGCACTACCGACCCGCCCCGCGCGCACCGCCCGCTGT
>JBDSPX010000154.1:0-2764 GCA_039930065.1 Dokdonella sp. | reverse complement strand
CTGATTGCCTTTCTATCGGTTTGCGCGTTGCCGTTGTTGGAGCGAGGGAGCAGGAGGTAGGTAGGGTTTCGCTTTGCGTTGCTGTTGTAGGAAGTGGCTTCAGCCACGATGCCTTTCAACAATCTATGCAGGAGCATCGTGGCTGAAGCCACTTCCTACAGGGTCAAATCGTCGAAGTCGTGTTGTATCGTTCAATCCCGTTGCGGGTGGACTTGGAAATGCCTGCCGAATTGAAACAATCGAATCCGTCTCCAGTGGCCGAACAGGCAGGCTGCGTGCGTCGTCGCGTTTCGCGCTTTCAGAATGGATCTGCCGTGCAGGCTGACGATTGGATTGCCAGCGAAGTGCCGATTGCGCTGAGCTACAACGGTCAAGCGCACGTGGTGATGCTCGCGACGCCGATGAATCTTGCTGATTTCGCCTTGGGTTTCAGTCTCAGTGAGGCGATCATCGCAGCGGCGAGTGAGCTTGAGGAAATCGAGATCCACGAGCGCCTCGAAGGCTTCGAAATCAATGCGCGCATCCCTGAGTCACGCGCTGAAGCGATCGCCGCGCGGCAACGCAATCTCAGCGGGCGCAGCAGTTGCGGACTATGTGGCACGCAACAGCTTGAAGACGTGGTGCGGCATCCGCCGATTGTCGGCTCCGGATTGCATACCGCTCCAGAGGTCTTGCATCTTGCCTTGCGCTCACTCGAAGCCGCGCAACCGCTCAATCAACGCACCGGTGCCACGCATGCGGCGGCGTGGGTGGATCGGCATGGCGAGCTGCTCTGCGTGCGCGAGGATGTCGGTCGACACAATGCGCTCGACAAGTTGATCGGTGCAATCAGCAAGGAAGGATTCGATATCACCGCCGGCTTGTTGATTCTCACGAGCCGCGCGAGCTACGAGATGATCCAAAAAGCGGCGACCCTCGGTATCAGTGTTGTCGCCGCGATCTCGGCGCCAACCGCGCTGGCGATTCATCTCGCCGAATCCTGCGGCGTCACCCTGATCGGCTTTGCGCGCGAATCCGGGCATGTCGTCTACACTCATCCGTATCGCATAGCCGAGCAGGATGCCTGATCAATGGACGTACAGCGCCTGGTCACGATGGCCAACGACATCGCCCGCTATTTTGCGTCCGAGCCTGATCGCGAGGCGGGTGTCGAAGGCGTCGCCGATCATCTGCGCAAATTCTGGACGCCGCGCATGCGCGAGCAACTGATTGAATATTTCGCGTCCGATGGCGCTGGATTCGATGAGTTGACCCGACACGCCGTGCAGCGCTTGGCGGCTGGCTGAATGGCATCAGCGGTCGATCGTTCAGCGCCGTTGGCGAATTCAGACGCTGCATGCCGTTGCGAGACGAGCGGCTTCGGATCGATGATGGCTGATGGGACTCTTGGGCCTTGTTGAATGCGCAGAGGGTGCGTAACCATCGCGTTCCAATCGGCGGAAATCTTGCCTGATGTCCGGAATACGGCGCTTTTCCTGATTTTCTGCAAGGTTTCTCCATCTTGATCTGCGAAACTTTGGCGGCAGATGGAACTCCGATCATGGCGAACACTGACAAGCCCGCATGGAACTCGGTTCGCGACGAACGGCGTTGATCAAATTTCACATACGCGTTTCCCGGGTTCGCGCGGACCCATGAAAAGAAGGATGTGCGCATGTCGCGCGGAAAAGTAATTGCAGGAATTATTGTGGTCGCGGTGGTCGGATTGCTCGGCTGGCGCATGTTCGGCAATGGTGGCGAATCCGGGGCGCAACGCGGGCCTCGTGGCGGTGGCGGCGAAGATTCGCCAGTGCCGGTGACTGCGGTGGCCGCCACGGCGCAGGATGTGCCGGTGTTTCTGACCGCGCTCGGTACAGTGCAGGCGCTCAATACGGTTACCGTCAGCGCCCAAGTCAGCGGTCAGCTGCAGGCCGTGCATTTTGCAGAAGGTCAGCAGGTCAAGAAGGGCGACCTCATCGCCGAAATCGACCCGCGCGCGTACCAGGCGACAGTTGATCAGTTGCTGGCGAAAAAGAAGCAAGACGAAGCGCAACTGGCGGCCTCGCGCAGTACCCTCAAGCGCTATGAAGAATTGATCGACAAGAAATTCGTCTCGGCTCAGGATCTCGAAAATCAGCGTCAAGTCGTACGCCAGCAGGAGGCTGTGATCGCCGGTGATGCGGCAGCGGTGAGCAACGCGCGCACGCAGCTGAGCTTCACCAAGGTGATTGCGCCGATCGATGGCCTCGCCGGCATTCGTCTCGTCGATGCTGGAAATCTCGTCCAGGCAAATGGCAGCGCAATCGTCGTGTTGACCCAGACCCAACCGCTCAACGTCATCTTCAATTTGCCGCAGCAGGATATGGCCAAGGTGCGCGAGGCCGATGCGCCGCTCAAGGTGATCGCCATGTCGCGCACTGATTCGATGCCGATCGCCGAAGGTGAACTCAAGGTCATCGACAACTCGATCGACACGACCACGGCGACGTTCAAGCTCAAATCGGAATTCCCGAATGCGGATCGCAAGCTCTGGCCCGGAGAATTCGTCAATGTACGACTCGCTGTGCGCACCGTAAGAGATGGCATCGTGGTTCCGGCAACCGGCGTGCAGCAAGGGCCGGATGGCGAGTACGCCTGGCTCGTGCAGGCCGATTCGACGGTCAAGATGCAGCCGGTGACAACCGCTGGAACCGTCGATGGCGGCGGCGTCTTGATCACGCAGGGTCTCAGTGTTGGCGACAAGGTCGTCACCGAAGGTCAGTTCCGCCTGAAATCCGGCATCAAG
>JBDSPX010000153.1:0-2946 GCA_039930065.1 Dokdonella sp. | reverse complement strand
GTCGCCGTCGCCCTGACCAATCTGATCAGCAACGCATTCAAGTACACCCAGGAAGGCGAAGTGACCGTAATTGTCGGTCATGGTCGCGTATCGGTGGAAGATACCGGGCCGGGTATTGCGCTAGAGGATGCCGATCGCCTGTTTGAACGAGGCGAGCGCGGGACCACCCTAGTCAAGGGTGCCGGACTTGGCCTCGCGATCGTACGTCGACTTTGTGAACTATACGGTTGGAAAGTTTCCCTCGCACCGCGTCCGCAAGGCGGCGCTGTGGCCACCCTGCAGTTCGACTATCGTCCCTGAGCGGAATCAGGCAACCGGATCGAGCCAGTTCCAGCGATCTTCAGTCTTGCCGTTGAACAGGCCGAAGAACAGATCCTGCATCTTGCGCGTGATCGGACCGGCCTTGCCTTCGCCGACCGCTTTGCCATCAACCGAACGAATCGGTGTAACTTCAGCCGCCGTACCGCACATGAAAATCTCGTCTGCGAGATAGAGGTATTCGCGGGGCATGTCGCGCTCGACCACCTCGATGCCATTCTCGCGAGCGAGGGTCATCAACGTATGACGGGTGATGCCATTGAGGATCGCCGCACTCGCTGGCGTGGTGTGCAACTGACCGTCGAATACGAGGAACAGGTTTTCGCCGGCACCTTCGCTGAGCAAGCCGGTTGAAGCAAGAGCGATGCCTTCACCGAAGCCAAGACGACGTGCTTCGCGCGCAATCAAAGTACCCGAAAGATAATTGCCGCCCGCCTTCGCACCGGTTGGAATCGTATTCGGTGCCATCCGATTCCAGCTGGAGACGCAGGCATCGATACCGGCCTCAAGCACGCCCGCGCCGAGATAGGGGCCCATTTCCCAGGTCGCCACGGCGACATCGGTCGGCGTTTCGGCAGAAAGGCCAAAACCGCCAAGTCCGCGAAACGCGATCGGCCGTAAATAGGCCTTGGTCAGTCCATTCTTGAGGATGACTTCGCGACAAGCCGATCCGAGCTCATCGATCGTGTAGGGGATGACGATGTCGTAGATCTTTGCGGACAGGTAGAGGCGCTTGAGATGATCGCCGAGACGGAAGATCGCCGGGCCCTTGGGTGTCTCGTAGCTGCGGATACCTTCGAATACGGAGGATCCGTAATGCAGCGCGTGGGACATGACATGCACGGTCGCATCAGCCCAGGGTTTGATCTTGCCGTTCTGCCAGATGAACTCGGGGTAGCTCGCAGCCATGGTCGGATTCCTTGATGGGTAGCCTTGCATGATAACCGCGTCGGCCGATGCGGGCGATTACCTTGGGTCTTGATCACGATGCCATCGTTAAAGGGTGGACAGGAAAGACGTTGCGGCTCGTTGCCAGGTGCATCGCGCATGCCCGTCGCCCCTGCGAGA
Source organism: Dokdonella sp. (assembly GCA_039930065.1). Lineage (GTDB taxonomy): Bacteria > Pseudomonadota > Gammaproteobacteria > Xanthomonadales > Rhodanobacteraceae > Dokdonella. The sequence goes on along the minus strand of JBDSPX010000153.1, from coordinate 1,560 downwards.
GCCTGTCTCTTGATCACATCTTTCAAGCAACGAATGTAACGCTCACTCGATACCAGAGCGCATCTGCAGCACACCTTTCGCGACTACATAGTGGTTGAGTAGTGAATCCTCACTCAACCTTCTTATCTCCATACAACCGTCGCCCCTGCCCTTCGACAAGCTCAGGACAAGCTCGGCTTCGCCGAGGCAGGGGTCCAGCGCCTCTGGTTTTGATCTTCGCTGCAGATTCACACGCCCGTTCCCCTCGTTTCAGAACGTCGCAGACAATCGTCACACCACGACTTGTGCCATGCAGCCAAAGGCGCTGGGTCCCTGCCTGCGCAGGGATGACGAGTGGTGGAATGGTGTGCCCCCAGCTTGCCCCGAAATTTTTCAGACCCATCGATTTGTGACGATAGGTGTGATCAGGAGACAGGCGAAGGCAGGGGGGGCAGTGAACCTGCTTGGATTGGGTAGTTCCGCGCTACTTGAGGAGACTTCCTGCTTTTTTTGCTCGTCCCCCCTCGTTTGTTTTCCCGGCGGCTTTCAACAGGCAAACGGTTGGTCAAGCCGGGATAAAGAGATCGCTTGTTTCAACAACCTGTGAATCCTGTATTCAGCGCCGAAAACGGTGTTCAAGAGATGGCGTGCTCACCAGGGAATCAGCAGCCACCAGCAGCCGGCTTGCTCGCGCATTTCGTAACGACGCACTGACTCGAACGGGACATTGCGTTCCTGTTCGCCGACTGTACGGATGACCAACTCGAACAGCGCATCACCTTCATTGCGCTCTTGGCGACGCCGGTCTTGATCGGGCTCGCGAAATTGCATCGTCGAATCGACATCAATCGACAGCAATGGCTGACGCACCAGTGTCGCGAGATCGCGCAATGGCGCAATGGCCGAACCTTGGCCATATCCATCCCAGAGGAACAATCCTGAAAGCCCCACGGAGTTGGCCGACCTGAACGCGCTGGCGACACGACCACGCAGATCCTCAGCCGAGGTTGCGCAGGTCTGGGTAATCGATGGGCCGACCTGCTGTGCAGTGGAAGGGGAATTCAGCCCTGTTTGATCAGGGGTGCTGGCGGAGCGTTCCGGTGCGACGTTAGCGTTCAGAGCGCTGCACTTTTGATCGCTGAACGTCGGCTCGCCGTTTTCGCCGATGCAGCGATGGATGCGGCCGTCCTGGGCATTTGCCATTCCACTAATCATCGACAACGCGAGCAGCATCCACGAAGGTTTCAAGTGCAAGGATTGCAGAGTGAACAAGTGCTTGCCTTGATGGTTGGGTTCTGATCTAGTGTTGCTCATGTTCGCACCGATCACCTTCGCCGAGTTCGCCGCAGCCGCCATTTTCAATGGTCGGAATAATAATGCGCGCTCGACATTCGGGGCTTGCGTGCACTGAGGATTACACACCATACACACGCAGAAGGCCCGCCACTGAGCGGGCCTTCTGCGTTATTGCCATGGATGGCATGTATGCCTGCAATGCAGGAGCAATTGCAGGCGTTTTGCCACGGACGGCAGGGATGCACGTCATTCAGGCGGATTTGCAGGTATCAGGCTTTCGATCAA
>JBDSPX010000152.1:0-2847 GCA_039930065.1 Dokdonella sp. | reverse complement strand
CCGGGCACCTTCTCCCGCGATGCGGGAGAAGGAAATTCCAGTGCAATGCCATAGTGGCGACAATCCGCTTTGTCTTGGCTGCGCAGGATGCGCAGTAATGGGCCCCCTGAGCGGCGGCGAAGTGACGTAGGAATTGCCCGCAGGGTGGGCGCAATGGATTGCGTCCAGTTTGGCGTCAGTCCAGGGATGGACTGTCGACAAACCCCGGAGTCGCTTCGCGAACTCGCAGGGCAGGAGCCCGGAGAGCGTCGCTTTGGGGTGGCCTTCTCTTTGGTGCCTTTCTCTTGGCCACGCAAGAGAAAGACACTCGCTCGCCTGAGGCGAGTGAAAAAAGGCAGGGATGCCGCGCGATGAAAGAGCGTGCTTTGAAAAAGGCAAAGAAACCGAAAATGTGACTGACGCGCCGATGCCATCTTGTTCCCGCACAATCAACGCAAAACAATCCAGATCGCGAGAGCGACAAACAATACCGCCGCGCTGATTCGCGCAGCGCGCAAGGGCAGACGATCGGCGAATCGTGCGCCTAGCCAGACCACCGGCACGTTGGCCAGCAACATGCCGATTGTGGTTCCCGCAACCACTTGCCACAGCGGCGAATACTGCGCCGCGAGGACAACCGTCGCGATTTGCGTCTTGTCGCCCATTTCGGCCAGAAAGAAGGCGATCAGCGTCGCCACCAGTACGCCACGATTGCCGCGCGCAGGCACTTCATTCTCGTCAACCTTGTCCGGGACAAGCGTCCACAAGCCGATGGCCAGAAACGAGGCAGCGACGATCCACTTGAGCATCTCGGGCGTCAGCCACGCCGAGACTGCCGCACCGAGCCATCCGGCCAAGCCATGATTGGCGAGCGTGGCAACGAAGATGCCAACACAGATCGGTAGCGGTTTTCGATATTTCGCAGCGAGGATCAGCGAAAGCAGCTGGGTCTTGTCGCCGATCTCGGCAATGGCGACGGCAGCCGTCGATATCAGCAAGGTTTGCACGGAAGCTGTTCTCTTCGATGACCAGTTGCGCTGGTCGCGAACGCGGAAGTTTTACCGACCTCTGCGAATCCCGCTTGACATGCAAATGCGAATCGTTATCATTTGATCTCGATGTATCAATGGACTCGCCCATGTTCGACAACGAATCGCAATCACCGACGCTGAACCTGGATCAAAATTCGCAGCCATCCCGTCAGTTGGACTCGCAAGCTTCACATGAAAGCCGCGTGCGCATCGATAGCCAGCATCTGCTTCAAGGCGGGCGTGAGTTGTTTATCGCTCACGCCGGTGAAGAATACCGGCTGCGGCTGACCCGCAACGACAAGTTGATCCTGACCAAGTAGCGCTCCACGGATCGTCTGCATTCGGCAAATGAACGCGACGAAACAAGTGCACCTCCGATGGTGCAGCCAGCCGACAACCGTCCCGCCATCCACGGTTCTCCTGCCAGCCAGCGCCTCGGCCTCGCGACTCACCGTCCGCAGAAAGCCATGAAAAATCTCGCCAATTCTCGACGCACCCCTACGTTTCTCACCCGGCGGTATCGCCATGACTGAGCCAGCAAAACGCTTGGCCATCCAGCCAGATCGGAGTCTCAAAACCGAGCGGGAACATGCGCTCCAAGTAGCCGCGTTAGAACGCTGCGCGGGGAACGTATGGGCCAGCAACGAGGCGAAGCTGGGCGGCACGAAGGAGTGTGGGCATGCATGACGGCTATTGCGCTGATGAAACGTCAATGCAATTCGACGCGCTTGACTGCCATGGTGACGAAACCAGTCACGCCGCCGCCATGCAGTGGCTGCCTCAATCACGCTCAACGTGTCTGCGCCGGCAGGCGCTTGTCGAATGGCTGCCGCTACTCGGACCGGTCCTTTGGCTGACAGATTGAAGCGATGCTCCGCAACGAGAAGTGCTCCTCAGGCCGCCGAACCTGTTGCTCGACCATCCATCGATCGGCATCTTGGCAACGTATCGAACCGTCCGCATGCACCAGCAGGTGAGTCCGCAAGGGCCGCGAGAGTGGCTCACGTTCGACGACGCGAGCGGCTCCCATCAGGCAAAATTGTTTCTGTTACCAGATTCCGACTGTTTCGCCTGGGATCGAATGTGTGCGGATCTGAGTCTCGAACCGACCGCTTCAGAACAGCGCGAAGCAGCGGGTCATTGCCGCTTGCTGCGACGCTTCGTTGCTCGCCTCGGCCATCGTGGTCAGGCACGCTTGCTTCAGTTCGGATTGCGCAAGAAGCCCTGGTTGAGTGTGCTCGATGCGCATCCTCCGTTGCGGATTTCGTTGCTGGCCATCGATATCGTGCGCACCATCACGCGGGACGAGCCTGCCGAGTGGTTCTCGCCCTTGCATCAATCCTGAAATCACGATCAACGTGTGGCGGATTTTCTCCAGAAATCCACGAAAATTCGCAGGATCAGTACCACTCAACCAAGGAAAGCCCAAGGCCGGCGTACCACGCGCTATGGTTGTAGTCGATCAGGCTTTCGCCATAGCCATTGAAAATCTGAACATGGCCGCGCAACGGCGGTGCAATCGGAAACGCCCAATCAAATTGCACCGCACCGTGGCTGCGATCGCCGCCATGCAAGGAATGACGCAGCATCAGGGCGAACTGCGACTCGCCCGCGACACGCACGATCTCAAGATCACCATTGCCCATGTAATCCGTGATGTCGGGATTATTGTCCTCGCCGAATTCAAGCACGCGCCACCACGGGCGGAAGGTCACCGTCCAGTTGTCGCGTTCGAGTCCGATGGCGGCGGTGGCGCGGTTCCAGCTGCGCGAAAGCGGATTGCTGCGCCCGTTCGATTGGTGCACGAGGCCGAGACTGAGCATGCGTGCCTTCCAGC
>JBDSPX010000151.1:0-5119 GCA_039930065.1 Dokdonella sp. | reverse complement strand
CAAGACCGGCGGCTGCCCCGAAGATTGCGCGTACTGTCCTCAGGCCGCGCGTTACTCGACCGGCGTGAAGGCTGAAAAGCTGTTGCCGCTGGAGACCGTCATCGAGCGTGCGCAAGCGGCCAAGGCCGCCGGGGCGACGCGCTTCTGCATGGGCGCGGCATGGCGCTCGCCGAAGGATCGCGATGTCCCTAAAGTCGCCGCGATGATCCGCGCGGTCAATGCGCTCGGCATGGAAACCTGCGCGACGCTTGGCATGCTTTCGGGTGATCAGGCCGAAGCGCTGCAGGCTGCCGGCCTCGACTACTACAACCACAATCTCGACAGCGCTCCCGAGTTCTACGGCGACGTGATCAAGACGCGCGAGTACCAGGATCGTCTCGATACGCTTGGGCATGTGCGCAAGGTCGGCATGAAGACCTGCTGCGGCGGCATCGTCGGCATGGGCGAAACGCGCGATCATCGCGCGGGCCTGCTGCAGACGCTCGCGAATCTGCCCGAACATCCGCAATCCGTGCCGATCAATCGGCTGGTCCAGGTCGAGGGCACGCCGCTGGCCGGAACGGCCCTGCTCGATCCGTTCGAATTCGTACGCACGATCGCGGTGGCGCGAATCATCATGCCGGCATCGATGGTGCGACTCTCGGCGGGGCGTGCGGAGATGAGCGATGAGCTGCAGGCGCTGTGCTTTTTTGCCGGTGCGAACTCGATCTTCTACGGCGAGAAGTTGCTGACCACGGGCAATCCCGATGTGCTCGCCGATCAGCGATTGTTCGCGAGACTTGGCATTCATGCCATGAAGATCGATGGCCAGTCGCAAGACGATCATCCGCGCACGGTGCACGCCGATATCGTGGATCGCGAAACGTTCGAAGCAGCGATCGCTTGATCGGCGATCGCCTTTCGGTTGGACGGCTCCTTGAATGACATGAGTATCCTTTGTTACTCATTCGTCCCAACCTGAGGGTAAGACCGTCGACCGCGACCCTGACTCTTGATCTCGACCTTTCATCGTCGAAGACCAAATTCGGAACCCAAGTCGATAGCGCGGCCGCACTGACAAGTAACTGAGCGTCGCCCCTGCGGAGGCAGGGGCCCAGTGACTTTGGCTTAATGAGTAAGGGCGGGGAGCGGGTATTGGATGCGCAATCCAGGTACATGACGCATCATTTCGAAATCAATAGCAGAGGCACTGGGCCCCTGCCTTCGCAGGGGCGACGGGTATCCTGGAAACCAGGAGGCTTGGAGGGAGGGGTATAGCCTTTCTCATCTCTCTCTCGCACGATTGACTCAGCGTAATCACGACCGCTTATGAAAACAGCCTATGATGCCGCAGCGCCTTCAATCCCCTTGACGATCCTGCCGATGAGCAGGCCCTCCCTGCTTGCGCGGATTGCACGCGCCTGCGAGGAACGCGCGCAGAACGATTTGCAACGTCGCATGCGTGCGGTCAGCGAGGTTGATGGATGCTACATCGTCGTCGATGGCAAGCGGCTGCAGAATTTCGCCAGCAACGACTATCTCGGGCTCGCCCAGCATCCTCAACTGGTCGAAGCGCTGATTGAGGCGGCCAAGCAGTGGGGGGTCGGCGCATCGGCCGCGCATTTGCTCGGCGGACATCGGGAGGCGCATGCGGCGCTTGAAAGCGAACTCGCCGCGTGGACCGGTCGCGAGCGGGCGATGCTGTTCTCGACGGGCTACATGGCCAATCTCGGGGTCATGCAAACCTTGCTCGATCCGCGCGCGGTATGCGTCCAGGACAAGCTCAACCACGTTTGCCTGATTGATGGCGCGCGGCTTTCGGGGGCGCGTCTCAAGCGCTATGTGCATGCCGATATCGACAGTGCTCGGCGCCAACTTGAGAGTGATCCGGCAGCGGCCGCCCTGCTTGCCAGCGATGGCGTTTTCAGCATGGATGGCGATGTCGCGCGACTGACTGAACTCGCCGCCTTGTGTAGCGAGCAGCAAGCCACCTTGATGATCGACGACGCGCATGGACTCGGCGTGCTCGGCGCGAACGGCGAAGGCTGCGTCGCTGAAGCCGGACTCGGAACCGCTGAGGTGCCCGTCCTGATGGCGACTCTCGGCAAGGCACTCGGCGTCGCCGGCGCCTTTGTCGCTGGATCGTCGACCTTGATCGAGGGCCTGACCCAGTTCGCCCGCACCCAGATCTACACGACCGCAATGCCGCCCGCACTCGCCGCAGCGACACGCGTCGCCGTACGCATTGCCCGCGAAGAATCATGGCGGCGTGAGAAGTTGCAGCGTCTGATCGCCCAATTTCGCGATGGCGCCAAGCGCCGCAGTATTCGACTTGCCGCTTCGCGCACACCGATCCAACCGGTGTTGATTGGCGACAGTGCCTTGGCGCTGCGCGTATCGGCACGACTCGAAGCCAGCGGTTTTCATGTTCCAGCAATCCGTCCACCCACGGTGCCGGAGAATGCCGCACGATTGCGCGTGACGTTTTCAGCCATGCACGAGGATTCTGATATCGAACGCTTGCTTGACGCGTTGTCGACCGCCATAACACGCGCATGAAACTTTCGATTCGCATCGTGGGACAAGGACCCGATCTTGTCCTGATCCACGGTTGGGCCATGCACAGCGGCATCTTCGCGCCGCTTAGCGAACGCCTGTCGCAACGCTTCCGCCTGCATCTGGTCGACCTACCCGGACATGGAGACAGCGGTGACTACGAAGCAGGATCATTGACGCCGGAAAGCGTTGCACGCTCGATTGCCGAGGCGACGCCGTCGGCGATTTGGATTGGCTGGTCGCTCGGTGGACTGATCGCCCTGCGCGGCGCACTCGATTTTCCGGATCAGGTTCGCGGCCTCGTCGAAATCGCCGCCAGTCCACGCTTCGTGCGCGCCGATGATTGGCGCGATGCCGTTCCGGCGACGATCTTCCGCGAGTTCGGTGCGGGATTGGTCGACGCGTTTCGGCCCGCTATCGAACGATTCCTTGCACTCGAAACACTCGGATCAGCCAATGCGCAGGAAGAATTGCGCGAATTGAAGGCGCATGTCTTCGAACGCGGTGAACCTTCGGAGCAAGCCTTGCTTGATGGACTCGCGATTCTCGATCAGGTCGACTATCGCAAGGAAATTGCATCGTTGAACACGCCGAACCTCTGGATCGCAGGTCGACGCGATCGCTTGATTCCTCCGCCAGCGATGCGCTGGGCGGCGGAGCATTCCCATCGTGGCGAATTTCTTGAAATCTCCGCAGGCCACGCGCCGTTTCTCAGCCACGCGGATCAAGTCGCCGAGGCGATCAGCGCGTTCGCGAAGCGGGTGATACCGGCATGAGCGGGATTTTCGATTCGGCGAAGGTGAGTCGCGCCTTCGGTCGCGCCGCAGCAACCTACGAGGCGCATGCGATCCTTCAGGATGAGGTGCAAAGACGTCTGCAGGAACGCCTCGATGAGGCCTCCCTCTCGCCACAGCGCGTCCTCGATGTCGGCTGCGGCACGGGCCGCGGAACCGCGTTGCTGCGCAAACGCTATCCCAAAGCCCAGACCCTTGCGCTCGATCTCGCGATGCCGATGCTGCGCGCGGCGCGCAAGCATCGCGGTTGGCTGCATCCGTTCACCCGCGTCTGCGCCGATGCCGAAGCGCTGCCGTTAGCCGATTCGAGCATTGATTTGCTGCATTCGAATCTTTGCTTGCAGTGGTGCGGAAATCTCGAATCCACTTTCGAAGGGTTCCGCCGGGTCATGCGTCCGCGAGGTCTGGTGTTGTTCAGCACGTTTGGTCCGCAGACGCTGCAAGAGCTACGCGCAGCCTTCGCCGAAGTCGACGCAACGCCACACGTCAGCGGCTTTCTGGATATGCATCAGATCGGCGATGCGCTGCTCGCCGCGGGTTTCCGTGATCCCGTTCTTGAGCGCGATGTTTTCACCGTGACCTATCCCGAGGTGCGCAATCTCATGCACGAGTTGCGTGCGATAGGTGCGACCAATGCCGATCGCCATCGATCTCGTGCACTGACCGGCAAGGCGCATTTGCAGCGTGTCGTCGAAGCCTATGAAGCATTCCGAGACGGCGCAGGTCTGCTTCCGGCGACTTATGAAGTCGTCTATGCGCAGGCCTGGGCGCCCGAAGCGAATCAGCCCAGGCGCGCCGGCGGTCAGGATATAGCGAGCTTTCCGATCGACCAATTGCGAGGTTCGCGACGCCGCAGAAGCTGAACTGCCCGGCGTTTCGTGTCCAGGGTCAACGTCAAAATCCATTTTGATGTGGCGATTCGGCTACGATACCGCGCTTCCGCGTTGGCTGGCCTCTTCATGTTGCGTATTGCACTGCTTTCCATTTCGTTTGCCGCTGCGGCTGCAATGGTGTTTCCTGCTTTCGCCGTCGCTGCACCAACGGACATCCAATCCTGCGCAGAAGTTGAGTCCGCTGACGCGCGGCTTGCCTGCTATGACGGTGTGGCAGGTCGCGACGCCACCAGGGCGAGCAAGCCGACGCTGGCGCGAGCGGCAGGCGATGTGTTTTCCAACCAGACGCTTGCCGACATCAACCGCTGCGACAAGGGTCCACCGAGTTCCCTGCTGGATTCGCGATGGGAGCTGGATCTCAATTCGCCGGAAGATCCCAAGCCCGCGCCGTTCTGCATCCGCGCCTATCAACCGATCTATCTGCTGGCGTACACCACCACCAATACCAACCGCTTGCCCAGCTCGCCCAACCCGGACAACACGGTCACGACGCCCGAAAGCATCACGCGCGGTGAACTGAAATATCAGATCAGTCTCAAGACCAAGGTTGTAAACGATATTTTTGGCAACAATGGGGATTTGTGGATGGGCTATACCCAGGCATCGCATTGGCAGATTTTCAACGAGAATCGCTCGCGGCCGTTCCGCGAAACCAACTACGAACCCGATACCAACCTCGTCTTCCGCACCGATTTCAATGTGCTCGGCTGGAAGGCACGCATGCTCAGTCTCGGCCTCGTGCATCAATCGAATGGGCGCAGCAATCCACTTTCGCGCAGTTGGAACCGCGCCACGGCTTCGCTTGGACTCGAACGCGACAATTGGACGGTGACGGTGCGCCCATGGTGGCGCGTGCTCGAATTCGGTGACGACAATAATCCCGACATCACCGACTAC
>JBDSPX010000150.1:0-4763 GCA_039930065.1 Dokdonella sp. | reverse complement strand
GTCGAAATTGAAACGACCCTGTTTGCAAAGCTGAGCGCCGAACCGTTGGTTCACGCAGCGGCTTTGTCACGCGCTTTGCACGAAACCAATCGCTTGAGCGAGCTGCTTGCCAACGATCGATTGCCATTGCCTCTTGATCGTTTAGCCCGCCACCAACTTTCGCGAGCGGATCTACTCCAGCCGAGCGAGCGGCGTACGTTGGCCCTGCGTGAACACTTCTCCGCGCTTGCGGCAGGTTTTGACTCGGTCGACCGCAACGGCTTGTCACCGCTTTCGGCGATGCGTCTGAGTGCCGATCAGCAACGCAGCCGCCGCGCCGCGCGTGCGTTCGATCCGTTGGCTGAAAGCACTCGCGATCTCGATCGACTGCCGCTGTCATCGGTCTGGACAGGCTGGCGTGCGGCGCGCCGACTGCATGCAAGTGGATGATTTTGTATCCTGTCGGCCTTGATCGGCACGCCGACCCGCCCCACATCGTTTAATCGGCGCGGGCTTGATTGGCGCCATACCGACTGAAGTACAAGGCTTGAGATGACGAACACTCCCCACTCCGTCCGCGTGATGCCGGACGTCGCTGCCGATGCGCAGATTGGCAATGCCGGCCAGCTTGACTGGGTCGGCATGGATGAAATTGCCGTGCCGGTTCGACTGGCAAATTCTTCGGGCGATATCGTGCAATCGCCAGCACGCGTGGCCGCCTTCGTCAATCTGAAGCGCGCCGATGCGCGCGGCATCCATATGTCGCGTCTGTATTTGCATGTCGACAAGCATCTTTCCAGCGAATCGTTGACGCCTTGTTCCTTGCGCCGTCTGCTCCGCGATTTTCTTGACTCGCATGCCGATCTTTCTGATCGGGCACGGATCACGGTTCGCTTCGATCACATGATCCGGCGTGCGGCCCTGGCCAGTGACAACAGCGGCTGGAAAACGTACCCGGTCGTGATCAACGCGACCATGGAGGAGGGCGCATTCGCCTTCGAACTTGAAACCGAGATTCTCTATTCGAGCACTTGTCCGTGTTCGGCTGCACTGGCACGACAGCTGATTCAGGAGCAGTTTGCGGTCGATTTCGCGGACGGGCAGCCGCTCGATCGAAATACGATTCTCGAATGGCTGGGCAGCGAATCCGGTATCCGTGCCACGCCGCACAGCCAGCGCAGCAGCGCGCGCGTTCGCGTGCGCCTCGCCAGCGGATTCGAGTTTCCGATAGTGGATTTGATCGATCTGATCGAAAAGGCCTTGCAGACTCCTGTGCAGACGGCGGTCAAGCGCGAAGACGAACAAGCGTTCGCCTTGCTCAATGGCCAGAATCTGATGTTCTGCGAGGATGCTGCTCGGCGCATGCAAAGCGCTTTGGATGCCGATGATCGTATCGTCGACTTCTGGCTGCGCGCAGCCCATCTGGAAAGCCTGCATCCGCATGATGCCGTGGCTTTTGCCAGCAAGGGCATTGACGGTGGTTACTCGGCACACGGTCTCTTCTAGCAATATCGCGAATTCACATTGCGATTCGCCCACAACAAAAAAGGCCGCAATTGCTTGCGGCCTTTTCAGTATTTGGCGCCCGAAGTTGGACTCGAACCAACGACCCCCTGATTAACAGTCAAGTGCTCTAACCAGCTGAGCTATTCGGGCGGAGCCGCGCATTTTCGTGGCATCTGACGCAATCGTCAAGCCCTGCTGCTTATTCAGCTGTCGATGGCAGCGCAGGCGGCGCTGGCTTGCGCGGCAGTCGGCACGCCGCTGCGCAGCCGCCCCGCATTGCTGACCACCAGTGTGCTGGCGGATGCCGGGCCGCGTCGGTCACAGAAGGTCAGGGTGAGGTTGCTTCCGTCCGACGTTCCGTCGGCTTGATAGCGAATGCGATGGCGGCCGCTGGTGCTGAGGATCGAAATGCCGGTGGATTGTGCCTGACTCAGGGCGAGGATCTCCTCGTTTGTGTCGTGCTCACCATCGCGATTGCTGTCGAAGAAGGCAATCCAGCCATGTTGCCAGCGCAGATTTCGCACACAGTCGGTTTGATTCGCGGAGGGGCAGACGACGACGGTTTGTCGGCGCATCGCCGCTGCGATTCGGGCCTGGTTGATCGTCACCGACAAGGCGCTTCGCGCCGAGCGGGATACGCTGGATTGACGCAGGTTGGCGAAAGACGGCAACGCCATTGTGGTCAACACCGCGATGATGGAAATGACAATAAGAAGTTCGATCAAGGTAACGCCCATCGAGTGCTTGCGGGGCATTTGCATGGCCTTTTCCTCAGGGGTTCGATGGGCTCATGCTAGGTTTCCGCGAGAGTGCTGACGATGGCCGATCGGAGCGATCGCGTGTAGGAAAACGCCGATTGTTCATGTAGGGCGAGCATCGATTGGCGCTTGAATTTCAGTGCCGGAAGCACGACCTGACAGCGATCGCCTTTGCATCAGTCATCGCCGGAAAGCGCGCGATGCGACCTCCAATGCAGGAAAACCATGTCTGATCGATTCCAGCTTGAATCCCCCTACCGTCCGGCCGGCGAACAGCCGCAGGCGATCGAACGTCTGGTGGCGGGCTTTGAATCCGGGCTTGCCCAGCAGACCTTGCTCGGCGTGACCGGTTCGGGAAAGACCTACACGATCGCCAATGTGATCCAGCAAGTGCAGCGGCCGACCCTCGTGATGGCGCCTAACAAGACCCTGGCCGCGCAGCTCTACGGCGAGTTCAAGGAATTCTTCCCGCACAACGCGGTGGAGTATTTCGTCAGCTACTACGACTACTACCAGCCTGAGGCGTATGTCGCGTCGTCGGACACCTATATCGAGAAGGATGCCTCGATCAACGAACACATCGAACAGATGCGCCTTTCGGCGACGAAGACTCTGCTGTCGCGGCCTGATGCGCTGATCGTGGCGACCGTGTCGGCGATCTATGGTCTCGGCAAGCCCGAGGACTATCTGCAGATGCGTCTGATCCTCGCGCGTGGCGAGCACACCGATCAGCGCAAGCTGATCCGCCATTTGACCGAGCTGCAGTACACGCGCAACGACGTCGAGCTGCGTCGGGGCACGTATCGCGTGCGGGGGGAAGTGATCGACGTGTTTCCGGCGGAATCGGAAACCGAGGCGCTGCGCATCGAGTTGTTCGATGGCGACATCGAAAACCTCGCGGTATTCGATCCGCTGACCGGCGAGGTATTGCGCAAGGTGCCGCGGTTTACGGTGTATCCAAAGACCCACTACGCGACGACGCGTGCGGCGACCTTGAACGCGGTCGAGACGATCAAGATCGAGCTGAAAGAGCGCCTCGAACAGCTCTATGCGGCGAACAAGTTGCTCGAAGCACAACGCCTGCAGCAACGCACCCAATTCGATCTCGAAATGATGGCCGAGATCGGTTACTGCCAGGGCATCGAAAATTATTCGCGGCACTTGACCGGTGCCGCACCGGGCGATCCGCCGCCGACCTTGTTTGATTATCTGCCGGCGGATGCCTTGCTCGTTGTCGACGAGTCGCATGTGACGATTCCGCAGCTCGGCGGCATGTACAAGGGTGATCGTTCACGCAAGGAAAACCTGGTCGAATTTGGTTTTCGACTGCCTTCGGCGCTCGACAACCGGCCGCTGCGCTTCGAGGAATGGGAGGCTCGCGCGCCGCGCACCATCTTCGTTTCGGCGACCCCAAGCGCATATGAGTTGGAGAAGTCGTCGGGAAGTGTCGTTGAGCTGGTCGTGCGTCCGACCGGATTGATCGATCCCGAAGTCGAGATTCGTCCGGTGCGTACCCAAGTCGACGATCTGCTCTCGGAATGCCATGCACGGATTGCCATGGGCGATCGTGTGCTGGTCACCACGCTGACCAAGCGCATGTCGGAAAACCTCACCGAATATCTCAGTGAACATGGCATCCGTGTGCGCTACCTGCATTCGGATATTGAAACGGTCGAGCGTGTCGAGATTCTGCGTGATCTTCGCCTCGGTGAATTCGATGTGCTGGTCGGCATCAACCTGCTGCGCGAAGGCCTCGATATGCCCGAAGTGTCGCTCGTGGCGATTCTCGATGCCGACAAGGAAGGTTTTCTGCGGTCGTCTGGCTCGCTGATCCAGACCATCGGCCGCGCCGCGCGCAACCTGCGCGGCAAGGCGATCTTGTATGCCGACAAGGTCACCCGCTCGATGAAGATCGCGATCGACGAAACCGATCGGCGGCGTGCGAAGCAGGTCGAATACAACCTCGAACATGGCATCACGCCGACGGGCGTTACGAAGAAAATCACCGACATCATGGAAGGCGCCCGCGCCGAAAACGAACGTTCGGGCAAGCGGGATCGTCGCGGTCGCCTCTCCGCTGCAGATCGCCAGATCGCCGAGGAATCGGCCGAATACCGCCAGTTGTCACCCGATCAGATTGGTCAAAGGATCAAGAAGCTGGAGGCGCAGATGTACAAGCATGCCCAGGATCTGGAGTTCGAAGATGCCGGTCGGGTGCGTGACCAGATCCATCGACTGCGCGAGCAGGGGTTGAGGAGTTAAGGGCTGGGAGTGGGGAATCGGGAGGTCGAATTGTGGCGGGGGTTGCCTCTTGCCTATTCCCGACTCTCCATTCCCTATTCCCAGTCGGTTTCAAGTCCGAAACGATTCGCCTTGAGAAATCGAGAGCAAATATTCACACAAACCCAAGCTTTCGCGATCAACCGACTTGTGCACCGCCGCAGACTCGGTTAGTCTGCGCGCCCCCGCACACGGGGCGCGTAGCTCAGCGGTAGAGCACTACCTTGACATGGTAGGGGT
>JBDSPX010000149.1:0-4093 GCA_039930065.1 Dokdonella sp. | reverse complement strand
GCGTGACGCGCTGGATACCGATCCCGGCGAGCGCGACAGTTTCCTGTCGATGCGCTGTGGCGCAGATACTCCACTGCGCGAGCGCGTCGATGCGTTGCTGCGCGGCATTGCGGCCGATGATCTTGCAAGTCCAGACGATTCCATGGCGAGGGGGGACCCCGAGGATTCGCTGGTGGGAAACCTGCTCGGGCCGTTTCGCGTGGTCGAGCGCATCGGCCGCGGCGGCATGGGCATCGTCTATCGGGGTGAGCGCGAAGGCGCTGATTTCACTCAGCAGGTTGCGATCAAACTGATACGTCGCGGTTTTGATTTTGACGACATCCGCGCGCGCTTCCTTAGAGAGCGCCGCATTCTCGCGCGCCTTTCGCATCCGAACCTCGCGCGCTTCATCGACGGCGGCATCGCCGACGACGGTCGACCCTGGTTCGCGCTCGAATTTGTCGATGGACAATCCATTACGGCGTGGTGTGATGCCAAGCGGCTCGACATCGATGCGCGAGTGAAGCTATTCCTCGACGTCTGCACCGCTGTCCAGCACGCGCACACGCAACTGGTCGTTCATCGTGATTTGAAGCCCGCCAACATTCTTGTCGATGCGGACGGCAATGTGCGCCTGCTCGATTTCGGTATCGCCAAGCTGGTCGAAGGTGAGGAGCCGGGTACGCAGACGACGATCGGCTTGCGCGCTGCACTGACTCCCGAGTATGCCGCGCCGGAGCAATTCGGGGGCGAAGTTGCTGGCGCATCAACCGACATCTATGCGCTTGGTGTAATTGTGTATGAACTGGTTGCAGGCGTATTGCCGATCGAGGTGGATCGCAGGGACATCGCCGCCGCCGAGCGTAGTGTGCGCGAACGACCGCCTTCACCGCTGGTCACCGCAATCGTGCGTGACACAATCGATGCGACATCAGTTGATGATGGCAGCCGAGGCGGCGCCACGACGTCCGCACAGCGCCTGCGAGAACGAAGTACTAATTTGCGCGCCTTCCGTGGCAATGTGCGCGGCGATCTCTCGCGCATCATCGAGAAGGCGCTCGCCAAGGAGCCGGAGCGTCGCTATGTCACGGTCGATACGTTCGCGGACGACCTGCGTCGATGGCGTGAAGGCGTGCCTGTGCGCGTGTCAGGCAACGGATTGAAGTATAGGATTGGCAAGTTTGTCCTGCGCAACCGGTTGACTGTTGTTTTTGCCGCACTCGCATTGCTGGCAGTTTTTGGGGGCCTCGTCGGCATGGCTTGGCAGATGCACGAAACACAAATGCAGCGCGATGCAGCCGAGTCCGAGGCACGCAGGTCCGGAGCGGTGCGTGACTATGTGATGTTGTTGCTCCGCAATGCGGCGCAGCAGAAAAGCGGTACGGATCAGACGGCTCGCGAGGTACTGCGCAGTGGCGCCAATGAGGCGGTAAAACAACTCGAAAGTACGAAGGTGCCGGACTTCGCCACCGTCATGGCATTGGCCGAGTTGTATGCATCCATGGATGACGTTGAAGGTTCATTCGCCTTGCTTGAGCGCTTGCTCGCTTCGCCGAGCATCAGCGGTGACGCAGAGACTCAGGCGCGCGCCCGATTCCTGATGGCCGATCTGGAGTTCTCGCGCGGGCACATCGTGCAGGCGCGCAAACTGCTGGATCAGTCCCAGCAGTGGTGGGAGCGTTCGCCCACACGTTATCGGCGTGAGCTCAGCGAGAGTCGCGCGATCCAAGGTCGCATAGAGCGGGGTGAGGATCGCATCGACGACTCGATCAGGACGTTCGAGGCGGGAATAGAGGAACGCCGCGACTTGCTTGGCCATACTGATGAGGAAACGGGCCGATTGCTGGTCAGCCTCTCCATTTCCCTGTCGCGTGCGGGGCGTCGGCTCGAGGGCATGCAGCGCGCTGATGAAGCCTATCGCACCTACGTCGAGCTGGGGGAAGAGAAAACCACTTTTGGACTGGCTGCGTTGGCCAATCGCGGCCTGTTCCGACAGCTTGTCGATGACCTCGATGGAGCGCTGGCGGATTTGCGCCTCGCCGCCGATACGCGCCGCTTGCTGTTCGGCCCTTCTGGCGAGCTGGCCAAGTGCGAGTCGTCCGTCGCCACAGTCCTGATCAAGAAGCAACGCTACGATGAAGCCGTCGCATTGCTGGAACCGGCCTTGCGAATGGCGATCGAATATAGCGGCGAGACGACGCGCTTGGCCACTGAAATCCGAAATCAATTGGCCAAAGCCTATTTGGCACTCGGTCGTTTCGGGGAAGCGTTCGATACGGCGAGCGCATTGCTGAGCATCAACCTGCACGCATACGGCGCCGACTCGCTTGAAACAGGCTTGGCTTACTTGGCGCGAGCAAAAGTCCTTGCTGCGCTCGATCGGCGCGACGATGCCATGAAGGATCTCGACCAAGCCGCACGCATCTTCAATGGTTTGGGGCCACCGGGCGAAGCGAGCACTCGCGAGCTGACCGTGTTGCGCCAGACCTTGTTGTCCAAGGAACCGTCGACGCACAGTCCGCGAAAAGAAATCCCCTAACTTCTGCAGGAGTTCCCAAACGTCCGCGCGAGCTTGGATCGCTGAGATGTGCGGCGACGATTGTTGGCATTTGCCCAAAGAAATTCCCGAGTCCTGCGCGATTCAGTCCCATCACGCGAACTTTCGATATGCCTGCGTTCTCCCCTTGGTGGGGCTGCCGGTAGCGCCGCAGAAACGCTGGCTACCTCGGCGTTTACCGTTTCCGGCTTTAGCCGCGATAGAAACGCAGGAAACACCCTGAGCTACGTCAGCGGACGCATCATGCCCACTTCCGCCGATCGCATCTTCGCGAGCGGCTTTGCCTCAGGCAGCGATCATCTGGAAAGCTTTTACCTTGCGGCGCGGATCAGGGGTGATCCGACACTGTCGAAGACTGTAAAGGACACGCAGCCTATTTCTCGCAATGGACGCTTGGCAGGCCTATGCGCTTGCGGTTACCGTGCTCGGATGGCTGAGCCGTCCCACGACAGCGTCACGCGGTTGCTGCAGCGCTGGAGCGAAGGCGACAGTGCGGCCCTTGATCGCTTGTTGCCGCTTGTCTACGCTGATTTGCGGCGTCTGGCCTCGCGCGAATTACGCTCGGCGCACGGTCATGCGACTCTGCAAACCACCGCGCTCGTGCACGATGTCATTCTACGGCTCCTGGGCCGGCCGCCCAGTGCATTCGATGACCGATCGCATCTGCTCAATGCCTCGGCGCGAATGATGCGCCAAGTGTTGGTTGACCGCGCGCGCAAGGCGCAAGCGGAAAAGCGCGGTGGGCGCTGGATTCGAGACGATTTTGCCGAAGCGCTCGAACTACCGATCCCCGATGGCACCGACCTGGCCATGCTCGATGCGGCGCTGGTCGAGCTTGAAGGCGCGCACCAGCGTATGTCACAGGTCGTCGAACTTCGCTATTTCATGGGTCTGAGTGTCGCCGAGATCGCCGATACGCTTGGCGTCGATGAGCGCACGATTCATCGCGATTGGTCGGCGGCGCGCGAATGGCTGCGTGAGCGGCTAGATCGACCGGCATGAATCGGAGCCGTGTGCGAATGGACATGTGCAAGAATCCGGTAGCGTGATTACCCTACCGCGCTGCATGGGGAATCACTGAAGCACCATGCAGGCGCCAAGCAATTGCCTTCGCAAGTTCATTTTATTGAGCAGGCGTCAGCACATGGCACTGGTCTGCAAAAAATCGCGCTCCAGACTTTGGTGGGTTCGATCTGTGATCGAACGCTCTTGCTCAGGAGTGGAGAAGTTGTCAGCGCACAGCGCCGACCCACGAGGGCGCGTCGCAATCCATTCCATTGGAATCAAATTTGAAAGTGGTTCAAGGTTCGCGGTTGTCGGTTTTGCATGGAAATTCACGTAGTCCTGGAGACGCTGTCGAATCAGTTGGCCTGGCAGGGTATTCAGCAGCGGAGGTTTGATGGTTCCGAACGAACAAGAAGCACTGCAGATTCTCCGTGATGCGCTGGACACGGCTCCCAGTGAGCGCGAGAGTTTTCTCTCCGAGCGTTGTCAAGGCAATGAGGCCTTGCGCGAACGTATCCAAGCCATGTTGGGGCGGATTGCTCTCGCTGATCT
>JBDSPX010000148.1:0-2858 GCA_039930065.1 Dokdonella sp. | reverse complement strand
GCCACGCCTTGTGCAACCGTTCGTATTCGGCGCTTGGCAGCAGCACAAACAACGGGTGTTTCGCGGGATTGAGCCAGCCCAGCAATTCACGCATGAGCGGCTCGGTCATTGCGGTGCAACCCGCCGTTGATGAATCGGCTGATTTCCATAAATGTGCAAAGATGCAGCTGCCGCCTGCGGGCGCATGTTGCGGGTTGTGCTCGATCACAAAGCCGAACTTGTAGCGCTGGTCTCCACCGGCATGCAGATCGCGGCGCATCGGTTCGGTTGATCCGACGATCGCCTCCTGACCGACATTTCCGGCGTCGACAATCTGGTTATACAAAGGCGAGCCGCTGACATCGATGCAATAGTCCCGTTCTGTCATCGCCTGGTATTCAAGCGCAGTCGATACGGATTTCGCGTAACCGAACGCAGGACCGATCGTAAAAATACCTGCAGGTGCGCGTCCATCGCCTTCACGTTTCTGCAGGCCAGGTTGCGGCGAATGCACGCCCAGCCCCCAGGCTGATCCTGATTTTCCGATGACAACAGCAACCGCAGGCGCCAGCGGCGTCCATTGGCCCTCGATGCGGGCGAACCGACGCAGGCTGGCTTTTGAGCTGTTCCAGTCTGCGGAGATGACCAAAATCATCTGTTGCGAACGGGAAACGACAGTACCTTCACCTGCCGCAATAGCCGCGGCTGAGATCGAACTTGCCCAGCAGGCAGCCGCAATGCAAAGGCCGCGCAGGATGAAACCCGGTCGCTTAATCATCGTTCACCTTCTTGGCTCCAAAACAGCTTCAACGTTTACCCACTCCAGTCTCAAAAGCATCGCCGACAAGCGGCTGAAGCCGCTTCCCACAATTCCCGATTCCCGATTCCCGATTCCCGATTCCCGATTCCCGATTCCCGATTCTCGATTCTCGATTCTCGATTCCCGGCCCCTCATGGCTCCATCAGGCTACGGATGCGCTCAAGGTTTGACTCCAGTTGTTCGAGGCGCGTCTTGCCGCTTTCGCAAAGCAGCACGAAGATCATATCGAGCAGATGGCGCAAGGCGGATTGGTAGATCAACGGTTCTATGTGGGCACGTTCATCATGCGCGGATACGAGCAGCGATTGGTCGGCGAGTGCGCGCAGCGGATTGGCCGAATGCCGGGTCACCGAAATCACGTTGCCGTGGCGCTCGCGAAACTGGCGGCTGATCTTGCACAGTTGGGTTTGCTGGCCGAGTTCGGAAAACACCAGGAGGACGTCGGCCTTGGTTGCCGTGGCGATACTCGCGGTCATCAGCACGGCGTCGAAATGATGCACGGTCAGGATATCGAGCAGCGACAAGCGCATCGCGAAAGCGCGCGCGGGGATTCCGTCCTCGCCAAGGCCGATGATGAAGACCTTGCCAGCCTTGCCGATCAGACCCGCGATCGCATCAATATGCGTCGAAGGATTGATCAGCCGGGTTTCCTGCTCGGCGCGCGACTTGATGTACCAGAGATTTTCGGCCAGCGCGGAATGGGGATCATCGCGCGAAGGCTCACCGTTGCTGCCATTGCCATTGGCATCGCCGCCGTCGCCACGCGCGATCGCTTCGCCGATCGAATACTTGAGATCGGGATAGCCCTTGAAGCCGAGCTTCTGGCTGAACTTGACCACGCTCGACTGGCTGATCCTGAGCGCATTGGCCAGTTGCTGCGAGGAGTAGTCACGCAGCAGATGAGCCTCTTCGAGCAGGAAGTCGGCAATGCGTCTTTCGATCGCGGACATCTGATCGCGTTCTGCACGGATTTTCAGCAGCGGTGACATGTCGGTTCGTGGCGCTCCGTTCAAGCGATCAGTTCCAGACCACGAATTTCGCGAATGCCGAGTCCCGGCGCATCGGTTATGGTGATTTCCGATTCGTTGAAAATCACGCCGCCATCGACCGGATTGAACGCGCACAGCGATGGACCATCGAGATCAATCTTGGTGATCGCACTCGACTTGGCCACCGCCACATGCACAGCCGCAGCGACACTGATGCTGGTTTCAAGCATGCAACCGATCATGCATTCGACTTGATACATCTCGGCAATGTCGGCAATGCGGATTGCATTCGAAATGCCGCCGGTCTTCATCAATTTTATATTGATGATGTCGGCCGCACGCATGCGTATCAATTCGATCACTTCGGTCGGGCCGAATACGCTTTCATCGGCCATGATCGGCGTATGCACACGCTCGGTCACGTATTTCATTCCCGCCAGATCGTTCGCCTTGACCGGTTGCTCGACCAGTTCGAGGCGCACGCCGGCATCTTCCAGGGTCTGCAGTGCGTACACGGCTTGTTTGGCCGTCCAGCCCTGGTTGGCATCGAGACGCAGCAACGCGCGATCCTCAACGGCGGCATAGATCGCCTTGACCCGATCGATGTCGACGCCGATATCCTTGCCGACCTTGATCTTGAGAGATTCAAATCCGCGCTCGACCGCAGCGAGCGAGTCGGCCACCATCTTGTCGATGTAATCGACGCTGATCGTGATATCGGTGGTGATGACCGGATCACCCCCGCCGAGCAGACGATACAACGGCGCATTGTATAGTTGTCCCCAGAGATCGTAGATGGCGATCTCGACCGCCGCCTTGGCGCTCGAATTCTTTTCCATCGAACCCTGAATCAGATGGGTGATGCGATTGAGATCGGCGATCTCGGCACCGATCAATCGCGGCGAAATATAGTGCCGAATCGCTTCGATGATCGAACCGTGCGTGTCGCCGGTGATCACCGCCGTCGCCGGCGCTTCGCCGTAGCCGACATGGCCGCTGTCGGTATTGACCATGACAATGATGTCTTCGACCGACTCGACCGTGCGCAGCGCAGTCTTGAACGGCGTCTT
>JBDSPX010000147.1:0-2916 GCA_039930065.1 Dokdonella sp. | reverse complement strand
CCCGGAAACTTCAGCGCGTGCGGCACGCCAGCAAAGTAGTAGAGCCGGCTGTCCGCTCCGAGCGCGACCGGCTGTTTGCCATCGGTGGTCGTCTGCTGCAGCGAGGCGATGCGCGCCCAGTATCCGGAGCTGCTGATGATGTACATGATCTTGGGTACGGTATTGTCCGCAACTGCACGGTCGAGCAGACCGGCCTTGCCTTTGCCATCGATATCCGGCGTCGGAACATCGGCGAATGGATACAAATCCACGGCGCGCACATCACTCAACACCGAATTTCCGGCTTGGCCAGGCAGTGCATAACGGTGATTGAAAGAGCCACGGCCCGCGCCGGCGGTAGTAACGAGCATGCCATCGAAAACACGAAGGCCGTCCGCGCCGGTGTTGAAGCCACGATAGAGGAAGTCGCGCAGGAAGCGTCCACCCTGCGAATAGCCGAATGCGAAGACCGCGACGGCATCGCCGGGGCGATCGTTGATTCCCGAAGCAACTTTCCGGGTCTTCAGATGCGCCGCGAAATCTCGAAACGCGGCCTCGCCCAAACCCATCACGGGCGCATCTTCACCCTCGTAGACGAGGCTGAAATACGATTCCGCTGGCGCCGGCTCATCCAGCACGATGGCACAGCGCGCCTCGCTCTTCTTTTCGACTGACGCTGCCGCGAAGTGCCACGACTTGCGTGGCACCACGATCCCCGGATCGTGGAAGTCAGTCAGCGAACGAAGCACCGCCTTGGGTTGTTTTGCATCGCGCGCGCAATAGAAGTCGTTGGATGTCAAATCGAAGATCTTGCGGTCTGGCGACATGTCATCGCCCGAGAAGCTGGCGCGTGCCGAGCTATGTACGTGCGCAACAGGAACCTGAAGACCGAACTGATCGGGTTCCAGCCGGGCCTGCCAACCGACCCACGCCAGCGAATAGCCTAATTTGAAGAAAGTGGGATCCGCAAGCTTTTGCACCTTGTCGGGCGACATCAAGTCCAGGCCGTCGTCGGTTTCGAAGAAAACCCCATCCATATCCGTACGCCCACGGTTCGCCACCTCGATCAAGGTCGTGTGATTGCCGCGCGCGGCATCGACGGGCCGAATCATCACGAATGGACCGGAATACTCGACAAGGCCTCGCGCGTTGAGCGGCGCAAAACGAATGTCGGCAACATCGCGCGCAGCCTTGCTGCGCGGATCGATGGCGTAACGGACTGTGCCACTGAGCACTTCATACGCACCAATCTGGTCAAAAGTCTGGCCGCCAACCCAGGGGTGTCGGCTCGTGATGTCGACTGACACGACTTCGGCCTGTGTCTGTGCCGAAGTGAGAAGACAGGCAAGCAGTGCAAGGGATTTCAGCATCATGATCTCGATTGATGGGATTCCGTGGGTGCCGTTGGCCAGCTGCTCGTAACAGGCTGTTGAGATTCGCTCAGGCGAGTGCGAGACAAGGAAAAACGGGCCGAAAAAGCGCAGTCCACATGCGAAAAATGAGCATTTTGAGGCCGATTTCGCTGTCGTATCGTGCCGCCTGAGTAGAATTTCAACAGCCTGCCAACTGCACCACATACTACCTACACACAAGTAAACCTTTAGCGTGCTGGAAGTAACCGTCTGAGCTGTAACGCTCGATCGACGAGCCTGTCACAGGAAAGAAAAAGACCTGACGCAGCAAAAGATCCAGATCAACGCGGCGGAGGTTCCCTCAAGTTGTTGCTCAGCATTTCGCCGCGATTGAGATAGTCCGGGTGTCCAGATCTTGCACAATCTTCAACTGCGAGTGCGTCGGCATACAGTGCCGGAGACCGGCCATTGAAAAACGAAATCAGGGTTGAATCGAAGAATCCTGTCACTATCCAGCGCAACCGGAGTGATCAATCCCGCAAGAGGGAAATCGACCTACGCGTCAACCGGCCACATGAGAATTGAAATGAACCGAAAATACAGTGTATTGATCGCAGTTCTGTTGTTGTCACTATTCGGGAGTCCAGCAATGGCCGTTGAGGAGCCTGCATTCACTACCGTCTTGAGCGATGGGCATTTTGAAGTGCGAGACTACCCTGCTCTCATCGTCGCCGAGGTGACGGTCAACGGCGAGCAGAAGGAAGCTGCCAGCAAAGGTTTCCGCTTGCTCGCCGCCTATATTTTTGGAGGCAACAAGCGCCGTCAGAGCATCGCCATGACAGCACCCGTGGCGCAACAGCCGATCAGCGAGAAAATCGCGATGACGGCACCCGTAACCCAGATACAGAACGCAGGCAACTGGACGGTGAGATTCACCATGCCACGCGCCTACACCTTGGACTCACTGCCCGAGCCCAACGATCCAAACGTTCAATTGCGTCAATTGCCGCCAGAACGTTTCGCCGTGCTCCGGTTTTCCGGGCTCGCCCGCCCAGATGATGTCGCCACAAAATCCGCAGAATTGATCGTTTCGACAAAATCCCATAATTTGCGCGCAATCGGCCCGGTGACGCTAGCGCAGTACAACCCGCCATGGACGCTTTGGTTCATGCGGCGAAACGAAGTGATGATTCCAGTAGCCGCGGCTCAATAGGCCTATCGGGCCAGGCGCCGGCCGATTGATTTATGGTTCGGAACTTGGTGCCAAATTACGATCCGTCAAAAGGTTTCGGACAAATGGATGGTGCGTGCACACCCAATCGCGCTCATCGATTCAAGCAGGCGAGCGTACGGCGTTAATCACCACGCCCGCGCGTACTGCTTAGGCGCTTCGATTTCCGCACCAAGCGCCTTCGCTGCGCGTCGCGGCCAGTACGGATCACGCAACAATTCGCGGGCGAGCAGGACCATGTCAGCTTCGCCGCCCGCGACAATGGCTTCGGCTTGTTCGGGTTCGGTGATCAAGCCGACCGCCCCGGTGGCAATTCCTGCTTCGCGTCGAATGCGGGCGGCAAACGGCACCTGG
>JBDSPX010000146.1:0-4010 GCA_039930065.1 Dokdonella sp. | reverse complement strand
CCATCGGGCATCCTGCGCGCTGGCCCGGATGGCGAAACTGGTATACGCAAGGGACTTAAAATCCCTCGGCCGCAAGGCTATGCGGGTTCGACCCCCGCTCCGGGCACCATTCGCAAATCGCTGGAGTGCAAATCAATGTGCTATTCGGCTCAGGTCGAGGAATCGTTTCAGCGCTATGTGAAGCAGTTTGGCGCGGAAATCGATATTCACGAGTTCGTCAAACTCTATGCGGGTCGCGCGAAAGGCTCGTCGGTTCGAATTTCAAAAGCGATGGACGCAAACTTCGCATCGCCGCGTACGGCCGATGAGAAAGCGATCGCCGAGATGATCGAGGTTTTCGACCGCAATGAATTGAGCCGGTTGGAACAGGAACTCTTCAAGCAGCGCAAGCGCCTCGCCGATGCGGAGCGCAAGCTTAAAATCCGACTGACAAAAGCCGCCAGCGAAAGTCAGCGCATCGCCACGAACAAGGTGAAGTGGTTGCTGTCACGCCTCGCCGACATCAAGCGCGATGAACTGTTGCCACGTGATTCACGCATCTTTCCGGGACACTACGCGCCAGTCATGGTGATCGAGAAAGGTCGGCGCATCGTCAAACCGATGCGCTATCAATGCCGTCCGCATGGCAAGCCCGCCTTCTATGATCGCAAGTATCCGGGCACCTACAACGCGCGCCGCGACAACCTCGAAGGCTTCTGGAAGGGGCAGTTCGGACACAGTCACGGCATCATGATCGTCAACGCGTTCTACGAGAACGTCAGCCTCCACGATCTTGAGGGACGCGAGCTGGGTGAAGGAGAGAAGGAGGAAAACGTCATCCTCGAATTTCGCCCGACACCGCAGCAGGACATGCTGGTCGCGTGTCTGTGGTCGCATTGGCATTCAACCAGCGAAGAGGATCTGCTTTCATTCGCCGCCATCACCGATGAACCACCCGCCGAGGTAGCCGCTGCCGGTCACGATCGCTGCATCATTCCGATCCAGTCCAAGAACGTGGATGCCTGGTTGAACCCCGATCCGAAACATCTCGATGCGCTCTACGCCATTCTCGATGATCGCGAACGGCCGTACTACGAGCATCGCAAAGCCGCGTGATAGATCGCTACCAACGAAGCAAGACGTGATGTTCGTTCCTACCGGCGCTGCGATCCAAAGCCCGCGCACCCTCTTGGCGCTTGTGGGTCCGCTCCGGTGGGTCGGCGCTGCGCGCTGACGCTTTTCTCCACTTTCAGCGAGAAGCGTTTGATCAAAGCTCGAACCAACAACAACGCAGTAACGCGAGACAAGTCAACAAATCCCGCGCACGATGTCGGCTCTTGTGGGTCGGCGCTGCGCGCTGACGCTTCTTCTCCAATTTCAGCGAGAAGCGTTCGATCGCAGATCGAACCCACCAAACGCGGGCGTAGCGAAAGTGTCACGCATTTCCGATGTCGGCTCTTGTGGGTCGGCGCTATGCGCTGACGCTCTTCTCCACCCTCAAGTAGAAGCGTTCGATCACAGATCGAACCAACAACAACGCGGTAACGCGAGACAAGACAACAAAGCCCGCGCACCATGTCGGCTCTTGTGGGTCGGCGCTGCGCGCTGACGCTCTTCTCCACTTTCAGCGAGAAGCGTTCGATTACAGATCGAACCCACCAACGGCGGGTGTTAGCGCTTTGAGGGATGCCGCGCTCGATGCGGATGGATGTGCTTAGGCGAAACTGGGGCGTTGCGTGCCCGTCGATGAGTGCTGCCAAGGCGATGCGACATTGCTTGCATTGGCCCAACGGTTGATCTGCAGATTGCGATTGCCGCGTTGCTTGATCACCTCGATCTCGCACGATGTTGCTGATCGATGAATCTTCAATTGCAACGCGGCGGGGCTTGTTTGATTCATCGTGTCAATGGGACGAAAGACGATCGCCAAGGCGCTGCTTGTTTCGGCGGCATCCTGCAATCGTCGCAGATGTCGGTAGTCCGCAACGGGCAACCATTGCAGTACCGCTGCACATGCGCCCCCACCCAGATATTGCTCCGCACTCCAGTGATCTTCCGCGTTATCGGCATCGATCTGAACGACGCGATCAAGCGAAACGCCGGCCGCACTCAACGTTGCTGGATCCAGAGCGAATGGCGGGGCGATGATCGCCACGCGTCGGTTCGCGCCCGTGAGTTTTGCCAGCAGAGGAAACAGCAGCGCCACGTCGGCGATACCGGGTTCGTCAGCGAAAATTTCGACCAATGAGCCAAATGGCCAGCCGCCCGAAGGCAGCTTTGTCTCAATCGTATTACCGCGGCTCGCACAAGCTCCCATGCCGGAAGCAAGTTTTGTACGCGGCGAAAAATCGCGCTTGCCGAAACGATCGAACGTGATTGGCAAGCGCGAGTTCATCGAATCAAAATGGAGTGGGCTGGCAAGCACGGCAGACATGTTCAAGTTCTCCGGATCATGCCGACGTAGAGACCTTCGATGGCGAAGGACTCACGTTCGGGGTCGATTTCGATCGGTTCGAAATCGGGATTTGAAGGAAGCAGGCGAACCCTTCCGCGCTTGCGCTCGAGAGTCTTCAGGGTGACTTCGTCATCGACGCGGGCGACAACAATGCGACCGTCGTCGGCAATCTGTGTGCGATGGATCGCGGCGAGATCGCCATCGAGGATGCCGGCATCGCGCATGCTCAATCCGACCACGCGCAGGAAGTAATCGGGGCGTGGTCGAAACAAGCTGGCATCAATGCCGAACTCGCCTTCAATGTTTTCCGTGGCGAGGATCGGACTACCGGCGGCCACGCGACCGACGAGGGGCAACATAATGGCCGCCGGAGTCCTTGAACGCTGATTCAGACGCAGACCGCGATGCGGGATGCGTTCCAGGGCACCCTTGCGTTCGAGTGCCTTGATATAGTCCTGGGCGGAGCTGTGTCGGGCGAAGCCCATCGCATCGGCAATTTCACGCAGTGTCGGCGCGCTGCCGCGCTCCTCCTGATGCTGGCGGATGAAATCCAGCACGCGGCGTTGATTGTCGGTTAGCTCGTATTCGTCCATACGTACTAATGTACGTACTCTCGATCTTTCTTGCAAGCGTTTCGAATTGCACGTGGATTCGGCGTCGTTGCCGGCGTTGCATTCGGCACTCCACGAATGTTTGGTGACCAACGCGAATCGGGTGATTCCACGGTACAGCCATTCTGGAATTGTCTATTCGCCTTGCGACGCTTTGTAGTCTGTCCGCGTCTTTGATCAAGGTGATTGCTCGTGTCTTTCTGATCGCTGATTGCGCGTGTTCATTCGTGTCCAATCAGCAGCCGCAAAGATTCCGATGCCGTTGCAGATCGAGTCGGTCTGCTTTTGCCGAACAATTCGTAAAGAGATACAAAGTAGAAAGCGGGGCGTTGTTCTCGCTTTACTTTTGCGCAGATCGATTTTCGGTAACTCTCGACTGACGTTGTATTTTTCGCGTGAAACCAAGGAGCTCCAATGAATCTTTCGAATCGAATCGCCATGTTGGCTTCGTGTGGCGCAATCTTCATCTCTGCATCGGCAATGGCGCAGTTGGATGCCAGTAGTCTGCGATCTTCTTCGTCGCGGAATTCGGCGAGCTATGAGTCGGGGCGCAGCACCGGCAGTCGCATGGGATTTACCGGGCCGGAAGGGAGCGGACGCCCTGGAATCTTCTTTTTCAAGAAAGGTGTAAATGCATTCGAGAAGGATCAGACCGCCTTTGCCATCAACATGTATGAGGTATCCGCGGCTTGGGCCTATAAACCGGCGCAATACAATTTGTCCGTGATCTATTCGCGAGGGCAGGGCGTTCCGGTCAATCTGCCGAGGGCGATGGCCTGGATTGCTTTGGCAGCGGAGCGTGGTGATTCGCGTTACGTCGATGCCCGTGATGCCATCAATGCAAAATTGACCAGCGAACAGGTTGTCGAGGCGAATCGAATTCTCGATGAATTGAAACCGAAATATGCGGATGCCAGGGCGCTGCGCCGCGCTACGCATCGCTGGCGCGATGCCAAACTTGATGC
>JBDSPX010000145.1:0-7602 GCA_039930065.1 Dokdonella sp. | reverse complement strand
TCCCAGAATTCCGCCATGAACAACATCCACAGCGGCCGCGGGTGGCCCATGAGCTGAGGGAATTCGGGTGGATTGTCTTCCCGTGTGACCGATGCTGCGTTGCCGCTCATGCACTTCTCCGTCGATGAACTGTTGATTAACCGGCCGAGGATCACCGAACGCGGGCTTCGGCGTCAAATCAGATTGCATGCTGCGGCGCAGCAGATCCGACTGCGCCAACTTATGAACCGATAACGGTGCGCACTTCGAGCAGCTCTGGGAAAAAGGTCAGTTCCAGCGCTTTCTGCAAGAAGCCGACACCTGACGAACCACCCGTGCCGCGTTTGTGACCAATGATGCGTTCGACGGTTTTCATGTGGCGGAAACGCCAGAGCTGGAACGATTCCTCGACATCGACCAATTGTTCGCAAAAATGGTAGTCCGACCAGAACTCGTCCGCGTTCTCATAGATGCGTTTGAACACAGGCACCAGTTCCGCACGGCGCCGATGTGGAACCGACCAGTCGCGCTCAATGCAATCGGCCGGAATCGCATGCCCGGCGCGCGCGAGATGGCGCAGGAATTCGTCGTAAAGACTCGGCGCTACGAGGGTCGCACGCAATTCCGCCTGACGGGGTGGATCGTGATTGAACACGGCCAGCATGTCGGCGTTCTTGTTACCGAGCAGGAACTCGATCATGCGGTATTGATGCGACTGAAAACCGGAAGCGGGACCGAGTACGTGACGGAATTCCTGGTACTCGGTCGGCGTCAGCGTCTCGAGCACAGCCCATTGCTCGAACAGCTGGCGCTGAATTTGCTTTACCCGCGCTAGAATCTTCAAGGTCGAATCGATCTGATCGATCGACAACAGCGCAATCGCTGCCTGAAGTTCATGAATGACCAACTTCATCCACAGTTCGCCGACATGATGCTGGACGATGAACAGCATCTCGTCGTGATACGGCGGATTGCTGATCGGTTTTTGCGCCGACAACAGCGTATCGAGTTGCAGGTATCCGCCATAATTCTGGCGGTCACGCAGATCGACCTCGATGCCTTGTTCGAGTTCGCGTCGGTTTTCCATGATGGGTTGTGTTCATGCTGGGATCGAAAGCTCAAGCTACCCGACGTGCAGGCCATTCGCCAGCGCCAATTGCTGCAGCGAGCCTTGCACGCAGAAGCCTTGCTTGGTATCAAGGTCACGCGCTTCGCAACGTTGGGACATAATACGGGGCAGTATCGAGCCGTCCGGCACTGGATCCGGATTCCGCACGCTACGTTCGCACCGCTCCCGAAGGCCCGTCGGCAACCCTGACGGCAAGCAGCGGAGTTGTGAAACCTCCGGTCTTTAGAAAGACCCATACGCGCTGTCGATGCGAAGCGCGGTCCAGTGGAGAATTACGTGCCAATAGCCGCCACCTTCGAGATTGAATACCTCCAATACCTGAATGCCGAAGGCAAACTGGTTCGCGAAGACTTGCCCGCTTTCGCGCGCGATGTCCGCCTGCTGGTCAAGATGTACCAGGAAATGCTCATGGTGCGCATCTTCGACGCCAAGGCGATTGCCTTGCAGCGCACCGGCAAGCTAGGCACCTATGCGCCTTGTCTCGGCCACGAAGCGACCTACCTCGCGATCGGCAGCGCGATGCAGGAAGACGATTGCTTTGCGCCGAGTTATCGCGAATACGGCGTGCAGTTCCATCGCGGCGTGAAGCCACGCGAACTGCTGATGTACTGGGGTGGCGATGAGCGCGGCAACAATTTCTCTGGCCCCGCACACGATTTTGCCTGGTGTGTGCCGATTGGCACGCAATGCCTGCACGCGGCCGGATCGGCGCTTGCGTTCAAAATCCGCAGGGAACCCCGAGTTGCCGTCTGTACCATCGGCGACGGCGGTTCATCCAAGGCCGACTTCAACAGTGCCCTCAATGTTGCCGGCGCGATGAATCTGCCGATGGTCGCGGTGATCGTCAACAACGGCTGGGCGATTTCGGTGCCACGCAATGCGCAGACCGGCGCCAAGACTCTTGCGCAGAAAGGCATCGCCGCGGGACTCGAATGCATCCAGGTCGATGGCAATGATCTGATCGCGATGCGCGCGGCCATGGATCATGCGCTCAAGCGCGCTCGCCATGGTCACGGCGGCATGGTCATTGAAGCGGTGACCTATCGTCTATCCGATCACACCACCGCCGATGACGCGCGTCGCTATCGCTCCGAAGAGGAGGTCAAGGACGCCTGGGAACGCGAGCCGCTGCGCCGCATGAAAACCTACCTGATGTCGCTCAATGCGTGGACCGAGGAGGAAGAGATCGCGCTCAAGGAGCAGTGTTCGAAATACGTCGATGGCGAAGTCAACGCCTATCTCGAGACCAAGGCCCAGCCGATCGAGGCGATGTTCGACTACACCTACGCCGAGCTTCCGCCCGATCTCGTTGAACAACGCAACGAAGCCCTCGCCTGGGAAAAGCGGAACTGACTCCCTGGCTTTTGCGGCAAGCGGCTTCAGCCGCGATGCTCTTGCTCTCGGTTGGCATTGAAAAGCATCGCGGTTGAAGCCGCTTCCAACAAAAGCATTTTGCACCGATCACCACTGCACAACTGACGAACGAAACGACATGGCTCAAATCACCCTGATCGAAGCAGTTACCCAGGCCCTGGCCTGGGAAATGAAGCATGACCCCAGCGTGGTCGTGCTCGGCGAAGACGTTGGCGTCAATGGTGGCGTGTTCCGCGCCACCCAAGGTTTGCTCGACACGTTTGGGGCGGAACGTGTGATCGACACCCCGCTCGATGAAACCACGATCGCAGGCATCACCGTCGGGCTTGCGGCCCAAGGCATGAAGCCCGTTGCCGAAGCGCAATTCGAAGGTTTCATCTACGGCATGCTCGAACAGATCATCTGCCATGCCGCACGCATGCGAAATCGCACGCGAGGACGACTGACCATTCCGGCCGTGTGGCGGGCTCCATGGGGCGGCGGCATTCGCGCTCCGGAGCACCATTCCGAAGCCAATGAAGCATTGTTTACGAATGTACCCGGGCTACGTGTGGTTCTGCCGTCCTCGCCGGGCCGCGCCTACGGCCTCTTGCTTGCCGCTATCCGCGATCCTGATCCCGTCATCTTCTTCGAGCCCAAGCGCATCTATCGCCAGTACAAGGAAGAAGTGCCCGATGATGGTGAAGCACTGCCGCTCGATGTCTGCTTCGTGTTGCGCGATGGCAGCGATGTAACCCTCGTGACCTGGGGTGCGCAGGTCAAGGAAACCCTCGAAGCCGCCGACGCATTGGCCGAGGAAGGTATCAGCGCCGAAGTTATCGACGTGGCGACATTGAAGCCTCTCGATTTCGACACGATCCACGAATCGGTGCGCAAGACCGGCCGCTGCGTGATCGTGCATGAAGCACCTCGCACCGCTGGATTTGGCGCCGAGATTTCCGCACGCCTGGCCGAACACGCGCTTTACGACCTCGTCGCACCGGTCGAGCGCGTGACCGGCTACGACACACATATCCCCTTGTTCCGACTGGAAATGAAGTATCTTCCGTCGGTCGATCGAATCATCGCTGCAGCGCACAGAACCATGGAGGTTTCCTGATGAACATGCCAAAGACGTTGTTCTCGGCTGCACTTTTTATGCTGTGCCTTGGATTGGCAGGCGTGTCTTTCGCCCAGGACACCCACGCCCCCTCGCTGACCACAGATCCCAGCTCGGCGCCGGCAAACCAGGAGTTTGCTGCGTTCTTGAACTTCGAGACCAATCCGGGCAGCGCGGGATTTTGGGGAGAACCACGTCCCACACACGTCATTGATGGCAATGTGATCACGTTTGCCTTCGACACCGGCTGTGGCTGGATCTGCCCGCCAGGGGTACCGACCTACAGGGCCTTCCCGTTCACGATGCCGGCCTTGCCTGCTGGCACGTATGTGGTTCGATTTGCCGAGAGTCTCTATCCGCCCATTGCTCCAAGCTCAATCATTGCGGAGTTCACTGTCGATGTAGGACTCGGCGGCGGGGAAGTTTCGACGCCCTTGCCGCTCGGCGGATCCGCCAGCGTTTTGCTCGGTTTGCTCATCCTTATGCTGGGCTGGAAGCGTCTGTATGCACGCGGTGATTTAAGAAAGGTCGGTGCCTGACTATGCAAATAAAAACGTTTCACTTGCCTGATCTCGGCGAAGGCCTGCCTGATGCGACCATCGTCGAATGGTTCGTCAAACCCGGCGATGTCGCCCGCCTTGATGAGCCGCTGGTTTCGATGGAAACGGCCAAGGCCGTTGTCGAAGTGCCCTCGCCTTTTTCGGGCAAGGTCGTCAAACAGCACGGCAACGCCGGCGACATCATCGAAACCGGTGCCGCGCTGATCGAGATCGAGATTGATGCGAGCCTGCCGCAACGCGCCGATGCGGAAGCCACTGGCCATCATCACGGGCCTCCGAAAAAGGCTGCGCCGAAAGCCGAAGCCATCCCACCGCCGAAACAAGAATCCTCCGCGAGCAAGTCAGGCTCGGAGCGTGCCGATTCGGGCACGGTCGTTGGCGCGATGGAAGCCAGTGATCATGTGCACACCGAGCAAACCTCGAACATAGGCGGCGTCAAAGCGGTTCCCGCCGTGCGCGCGCTGGCGAAGAAACTTGGCGTCGATCTGGGTCGTGTCAAACCGAGTGGTGCCGAAGGCGTCATCACCTTGAAAGATGTGAAGAGCGCCGCCGACGCAGGTACCGCCAAAGCGGGTTCCACACCTGCGCCTTCACGCGCCGCCGATCCGACGCCGACAGCGCCAAGTCCCGCTTCAGCGCAGCGCGAAGCCCATCAACGCACCAACCTCTCGGCATCGGGACAACCGATGCGCACCACGCCACCGACACAATCTGCGAGTGGCCAGCCCGAACAACTCAAGGGCGTGCGTCGCAACATGGCACGGGTCATGGCCGCGGCGCATGCGCAAGTTGTACCGACCATGCTCTGTGATGACGCAGACATCCACGCCTGGACGGCCGGCAACGACATAACGGTGCGGCTGATCCGCGCAATTGTCCGTGCCTGTCAGGCTGTGCCCGCGTTGAATGCATGGTTTGATGGGGAGAATCTGACCCGCACGCTGCATCCACATGTTGATATTGGCATCGCCGTCGATACCGATGACGGGTTGTTCGTTCCCGCTCTGCGCAATGCCGATGTCCTGGATGCCCATGGTGTGCGTCAGGCGATCAATCGTCTGCGCGAACAGGTTGTCAACCGCAGCATTGCCGCTGAGGAGCTCAAGGGTTACACGATCTCGTTCTCGAACTTCGGCGTGTTTGCGGGTCGTTATGCGACGCCGGTTGTCGTGCCACCGACCGTCGCGATTGTCGCTGCGGGCAAGGGACGTCACCAGATGACTCCGGTCATGGGCGGTTTCGAATCGCACAAGATCATCCCACTCTCGTTGACGTTCGACCATCGCGCGGCAACCGGTGGCGAGGCGGCGCGCTTTCTCAAGGTGCTGCTGGATGATCTGGCGCGACCGAACTAGCGAACGATTGCTTTCCAAGGTCGCGTTGCCAGACACGACCTTTGCAAGCGCCTTCAGGAACGAATCTCGCGTCAACGCAAATCGAGAAGCTCGCCCGTGAACGGGCTCCTACGTTTTTCAGGCTCCTGCGCGAACCGCGAGAAGTTCCTTCCTGTAGGAGCTCCTTCAGGAGCGAGCTTTTCGCGTGGTTCGAAAGAAGGCATCGCGACTTAAAAGGCGCCCTTTTCTAAACCTTGACCTCACACGTCGGCAGATCTTCATAACCCACAATTTGAAGATCAAATCCCGCCAGGCCAACGAGTTTGCGTGGCGTGCCGAGGACACGCAGATGGCGCACGCCGAGATCGGCAAGAATCTGCGCGCCGAGTCCATTGCGTCGCCATTCCCTTGCCGGGTCGGAATCGGCTTTCGCCGGCGTCCCGGCAAGGCAATCGAGTACGGCGTCCGCATCCCCCGCTTCGCTCAACACCACCACGACCCCTCGATCCTCGTCTGAAATTCGACGCAAAGCCGAGGTCACCGTCAGGCCCAGATCATCGCGACGCAGATGCAGCACATCCGACAACGTGTTGCGAACGTGCACGCGGGTCAATACGGGCTGACCATCATTAACCGTTCCTCGCACGAGGGCGAAGTGCAGCGCCTTTTGCACGAGATCGCGATAGACGACCAGACGAAATGGACCAAATTCCGTATCGACCGAAACATCCCTCACACGCTCAATCGTGTTTTCGGTCTGCAGGCGATAGCGAATCAGATCGGCGATCGTGCCGATCTTGAGTCCGTGTTTGTACGCGAATTCCTCAAGCGCCGGGCGCCGCGCCATCGTGCCGTCATCGTCCATCACCTCAACAATCACGCCGGCCGGTTCAAGACCGGCCATGGTGGCCAGATCGCAAGCCGCTTCAGTATGCCCGGCGCGCACGAGCACACCACCGGTTTGCGCGGTCAACGGGAAGATATGACCAGGCTGGGCGAGATGGTCAGGCCGCGCCTCCCTGGCCACCGCGGTGCGGATCGTATGCGCGCGATCGTAGGCCGAGATGCCCGTCGTCACGCCTTCGGCTGCCTCGATCGACACGGTGAAGTTGGTGTGATGCGATGACGTATTGTCATGCACCATCGGCTTCAAACCGAGCTGGCGACAACGCGCGGCGGTCAAGGTCAGGCAGACCAGACCGCGCGCTTCGCGCACCATGAAGTTGATGTCTTCAGGACGCACTTTTTCGGCGGCCATGACGAGATCGCCCTCGTTCTCGCGATCCTCGTCGTCAAGAATGACGACCATGCGGCCGGCGCGAATGTCGTCGAGGATGTCGGGGATCGTGTTGAAGCTCATGCTGCGTTTCCGTGGAAATGTTCTTGGTTGTTTGAATTTTATTGTGGGAAGAGGATTCAGCCACTTCCCACAATGGTCTATTCGCGGAATTCGGTGAGTCGCTCGGCATAGCGCGCCATGCGATCGACCTCGATATTGACCGCGTCGCCGATGCGGCGTGTGCCGAACGTCGTCACTTCCTGCGTATGCGGAATCAGGTTCACACCGAAGCGAAGCCCCTCGACTTCGTTGACCGTAAGACTGACCCCGTCGATGCAGATCGAGCCCTTGGTCGCGATGTAACGCGCGAGTGTTGCCGGCACCTCGAAAGTCCAGCGCTGCGAGCGCGCATCGCTTTGTACATCGATGACACGACCGAGTCCGTCAACATGGCCCGACACCAGATGTCCGCCAAGGCGATCACTGAGGCGCAGCGCCTTTTCCAGATTCACCGGCGCATCGGAAGCAAGTGCACCGAGCGTGGTCAGCTTGAGAGTTTCGAGCGAGACGTCGGCGGAGAAGGTATCAACGGTCAGATCGAGTGCGGTCAGGCATACGCCAGAGACGGCAATGCTGTCTCCCTTGTGCACGTCATCAAGGCCGAGCGAACCGACACTGAAAACCATGCGCCGATCGCCGCCGCGTTCTTCGCTTGCGACCAGTTGACCGATCGACTGGATGATTCCGGTAAACACTCAGACCTCCAAGGGACGCAGCAACAGCCGCCAATCTGCACCGAGCATGCGCTGATCGACGACGCCCAGTTGCCAGCGCTCGGTCATATCGCT
>JBDSPX010000144.1:0-8790 GCA_039930065.1 Dokdonella sp. | reverse complement strand
GCGCTGGTGCCACGTTCACCGATTGCCGAGATGATCCTCAATGGTTTTTCTCCGTGGCTTGATGATCGAGAAGTGTTTCGCGCGCTGGATCTGTGTACGGGTTCGGGCTGCATCGGCATTGCCATGGCTGAGTACAATCCGCTGTGGTTGGTCGATCTGGTCGATATCAGCGACGAGGCGCTCGCTCTGGCGCGTGAGAACATCGCTTACCAGAATGTTGCCGACCGCGTGCGTGCAATCTCTTCTGATCTGTTTGCTGGAGTTCGCGAGCAACGCTACGACCTGATCGTCAGCAATCCACCGTATGTCACCGAGGGCGAATATGCCGCGATGCCGGCGGAATATGCACACGAGCCGAAGCTTGGTCTGACCGCAAACAATGACGGGCTCGAATTTGCCCTGCGCATTCTTCGCGAGGCGCCGGAGGTTCTTACCGAAGATGGCGTGTTGATCGTTGAGGTTGGCGAGAGCGAGCGTGCCCTGGTCGAATTGCTGCCCGAAATTCCTTTCAATTGGGTCGAGTTCAACGTCGGTCAGATGGGTGTGTTCGTCATCGATCGCAATGATCTCATCGAGCATGCCGAGGTCATCCGCGCGGTCGCACTGCGTTGAGTCCGGCTTCAGGACGGCGTCATGTCGAGTAATTCCTTCGGGAAATTGTTTACAGTGACAACCTTCGGCGAAAGTCACGGGCTTGCAATCGGCTGCGTGATCGACGGCTGTCCGCCCGGATTGGCCATCGCCGCCGAGGATTTTCGTGGCGATCTTGAACGGCGAGCGACCGGTCGTTCACGCTTTACCTCACAGAGGCATGAGGCCGATGAGGTGGAAATTCTCTCAGGCACCTTTGAAGGCCGCACCACCGGCACGCCAATCGCGTTGTTGATTCGCAACACCGATCAACGCTCGAAAGACTATGGTGAAATTCTCGATACCTTTCGCCCCGGTCACGCCGACTACACGTATTGGCAGAAATACGGCCTTCGTGATCCACGCGGAGGCGGACGTTCCTCGGCGCGCGAGACCACAATGCGCGTCGCCGCTGCAGTCATCGCGCGCAAGTGGCTGGCCGAACACTACGCAATCCGTATACGCGGCTATCTGGCCGGAATGGGTGATCTGACCCCGCGAAATTTTACCTGGGAGGCAATCGAGGAGAATCCATTCTTCTGGCCGGATGCGGCGATGGTCGATGAGTTGGAAACTTTCATGAACGCGTTGCGCAAATCGGGTGACTCGGTTGGCGCCCGTATCAACGTGGTTGCCGAGGGCGTACCACCCGGTTGGGGCGCACCGATCTACGCCAAGCTTGATGGCGATATCGCTGCGGCACTGATGTCGATCAATGCGGTCAAGGGTGTCGAAATCGGCGATGGCTTCTCCGTCGTCACCCAGCATGGCAGCGAACACCGTGACGAGATGACGCCGCAGGGTTTTCTCAGCAATCACGCGGGCGGCATTCTCGGCGGCATCAGCAGCGGTCAGTCGATTCTCGCCAGCGCAGCGTTCAAGCCGACTTCAAGCATTCTCATTCCGGGGCGCAGCGTAAACATGGCTGGAGAGGCGATCGAAGTGCGAACGAAGGGCCGCCATGATCCTTGTGTAGGCATTCGAGCGACGCCGATTGTCGAAGCCATGGTTGCGCTGGTGCTGATGGATCATGCGCTGCGCCATCGCGCGCAATGCGGTGATGTCGGTTCGATATTCCCGAGAATTCCGGGAGTTGCGGAAAACTGATTCGACATTCGATGCGAGTTGCTCATGTCGAACCATCATTTGAATCTCGGGTTTCGTCTAGTCAATCTTCGTATCGAAGTCCTTGAGATTCATTTCCTCAATCCAACAATGATCCTTTCCAGGTTCCAGCAATGAGCAAGAAGAGCAGCTACAAAATTGCAATGGTCGGTGCCACCGGTGCCGTCGGTGAAACCTTGATCAGTATTTTGATCGAGAGAAACTTTCCAGTTGGCGAATTCGTGGCGCTGGCCAGTGCGCGCAGTGCAGGCGAGAAAATCAGCTTTGGTGAGCGCAAGATCGAAGTTCAGGATCTCGCGAAATTTGATTTTTCGGGCGTCGACATCGCGTTCTTTTCAGCGGGCGGCAGTGTCAGTCGGGAACATGCGCCGCGCGCTGCCGCCGCTGGGGCCGTTGTTATCGACAACACGTCGGAATATCGCAATGAGCCTGATGTGCCGCTGGTCATCAGTGAGGTCAACCCGGATGCGATTGCGGGTTATACAAAGCGCGGCATTATTGCCAACCCGAACTGTTCAACAATGCAACTGCTGGTCGCGCTGGCACCGATCCATCGCGCCGCTGGTATCGAGCGCATCAACGTGGCGACCTATCAGTCAGTTTCCGGTGCGGGTCGATCGGGGATCGAGGAGTTGGGTCAGCAGACCGCCGCCTTGCTCAACTTCCAGCCGGTCACCGCGAAGAAATTCAGCACCCAGATTGCGTTCAACGTGATTCCGCATATCGATGATTTCCAGGACAATGGCTATACGCGGGAAGAGATGAAGATGGTCTGGGAGACGCGCAAGATTCTTGGCGACGAGTCAATCCAGGTGAATCCGACAGCCGTCCGGGTGCCGGTTTTTCTTGGGCATGCCGAGGCCGTT
This sequence comes from Dokdonella sp., assembly GCA_039930065.1. Classification (GTDB taxonomy): domain Bacteria; phylum Pseudomonadota; class Gammaproteobacteria; order Xanthomonadales; family Rhodanobacteraceae; genus Dokdonella. Next base: position 6,169 of record JBDSPX010000144.1, on the reverse strand, counting down.
CATATCGAAACACGCGACAAGATCACGGCAGAGCAGGTGCACGAATTGTTAAAAGATGCGCCCGGCGTGGTCGTTATCGACGAGCGCAAAGCCGGCGGCTATCCCACTCCGGTGGGCGATGCGGCCGGTCAGGATGCCGTGTTCGTGGGCCGAATTCGCGAGGATATTTCGCATCCGCGGGGGATAAATCTGTGGGTCGTATCGGACAACATCCGCAAAGGGGAGGCCCTGAATGCCGTTCAGGTCGGCGAACTATTGGTGAAAACGTATCTGTGATCTATAGTTACGGTTGTGTTATAAGGCAGTTTCGAGCTTTGAAAAGCGTCCCTGGGGGATGGCCGATCTAGCTTATCGATAACGTATTTGGGGAGCCCTGTTCATGAAACGACCGCTGCAATTGTCGCTTGCCATCGCTCTGGCGCTGGGGGCGACCAATGCGTTTGCACTCGGGCTGGGTGTCATCCAGGTCCAGTCAGGGCTGAATCAGCCTTTGGTTGCCGAGATTCCGATCATCCAAGGCTCGCCAGGCGAAGCCGAAGGCTTGATCGTCCAGCTCGCCTCGCCGGAAGATTTCGAGCGTGTCGGCATGAATCGCTCGACGATTGGCGTTCCAGTCGAATTCGCAATTGGCAAAAACGCGCGGGGTGAGCCGGTTATCAAGGTCACCAGCAAGGAAATTGTCCGCGAGCCGTTTCTCGGCATGTTGCTGGAGGCCAACTGGCCGAAAGGTCGATTGCTACGCGAGTACACAGTGTTGCTCGATCCTCCAGTGATGGCGCCTGCGGTCAAGGGATCGAGCGCGGTTGCGGTTGCCGCGAAAGAGCCTGAGCGCACGGCGACTCAACCGTTGCCAACAAGCAAGCCGATCCCTGCGAAGCCAGCCCCGATCGCGGCGACTCAGCCAGCAGCGGCCCCGCCACAGCCGACGGCGAAGCCGACTTCGGCTCCGCGCTCGATCAGCGGCAACGAATATGGGCCCGTTGCGGCTGGTGAAACCCTTGGCGAAATCGCAAGATCGACACGGCCCGATGAAGCGATCTCGGTCAATCAGATGATGATTGCCCTGCTCAAGAACAATCCAAATGCGTTCTTCAAGGAAAATATCAACGCCCTCAAGCGGGGAGCGGTGTTGCGGATTCCGTCCGCAGAGGAGATTGCGGCCAGCGGCTCGGCGCGCGAAGCGGCCGCTACCGTTCGTTCGCAGATCGATGATTGGCGCGGCAGCATGAGCAGCTCGCCGACCTTGGTCGCGGACACAACCCCGTCGGCGTCCACCAGCACCTCCTCGACATCGCCGCGCGCGTCAGGCGAGCGGCTCGCTCTCGTGCCGCCACGCGAAGGCAAGGCGGATCAGAGCTCGGCGGATCGCCCCGGTGGCGGCGGACGAGCAGGTGGATCCAGCGACGCAGCCTCGAAAGCTGAACTGGCGCGCGTTCGCGAAGCCTTGACCAGCAAGGAGCAGGAATCCGGTGAGCTCAAATCTCGAGTCAAGGACCTCGAGGACATCAAGGGCAAGAATGAAAAGCTGATCACCTTGCAGAGCACGGAGCTCGCCGAGCTGCGTGACAAGCTCAAGCAATTGAAAGATGAAGAAAAGAAGGCAGCCGCCACGGCAGCCGCCGCCGCGAAAGTGACTGCGCCGACACCGGCGACGACGATCGTCGCAACGCCTCCGCCCACGCCAACACCGGTAAACGGAGACAAGGGGACAGCGGATGCAAAGGTCACCAAGGATGATATTTGGGGTGACGCGAACTCAGGCTCAATCAAGGCAACGCCTGAGGATTCGACATCCATCGCTCCCACGGCTGCAACTACGGTTGCACTTGCGGATGGAGGCGTGACTGCACCAACGGATTCCAGTGCAACCGTGAGCACCCCCACAGCGGTTGTGGAGATGCCAAAACCGGCGCAGCCCAAGCCAGTTGAAGTGAAGAAGCCGGCAGTCCAGCCGATGCCGAAACCGATGGCGCCGGTCGACTCGACACCGTGGTATCTCGACCCGATGGTTTTGGGCGCGGCCGGTGTTGGAGGATTGCTGCTTGTTGTGTTGGGCATCTTCGGGCTACGCAAGCGCAAGCCCGTGGTCAGCGCATCGCGTACATCGATTGCCAATTCGTTCGGTGATTCACCAGTGGGAGTGAGCTCCGTCGATGCAGATGCGGAGGAGCAGGAACTGATCGCCCAGGTCCAGGCCGATCCGAGCAATGCAAACGCACACCTTGAGCTGCTGAGTCTCTACTACGCGCAGGGTGCTGCATCGAAATTCGAAGCGGCGGCCGAAGAAATGTACGCCTACGTTGCCGACCCTAATCAGTCAACTTGGCGCGAAGTCAAAACGATGGGCGAAGAGTTGGTGCCGCACAATCCGCTGTTTAGTCATCAGGATTCGATTGTCGACGACTATTCGCAGGAAGCGGGGGCGCAGACATATCGATTCGATGACGCACAGGCTCAAGCCCCGGCTGAGTTCCCGGATTTCGATGACGAATTTGAAGATCGTAGGCACGCCGTTGTCGAGAGCGCTCCTGCAAATTTCGAAACGGCCAGCATGCCTGCATTTGATGCTTCCGAGTTTGATCTCGGAGAGACCAGTCCGCCAGCACCGGTAGCCAATTCGGATACTTCATTCAGTTTTGATCTGCCGCCGCTTGAGGAGGTTCCGAGCATGAGCGACGCCAAAGATTCGGGCCGTCATGAAGTGAGCTTTGAACCGGCGCCGCTTGCGGATTTCGAGATGGACGATGACAAGGCGACCGTCGAAGTGCCGGTCGCTGAAGTTTCTGACGACGAGTTCTTTGCGGGCGAAGATGCCATCGGTACCAAGCTCGATCTGGCCAAGGCTTACCTGGACATGGGCGATCCGGATGGTGCGCGCTCCATGCTCGAGGAAGTACTTGCAGAGGGTGCGCCTGCGCAGCAAGACGAGGCACGCAAACTGATTGCGGAGATCGGCTGAGCACTCGTTTGACATGAAAAACGCGAGGCCGGGATTTCCCGGCCTCGTCGTTTCTGCGTCGTCTGCCGGTCATGCAGTTTATAATCGTGCGCTGCACCAAATCTTCGGAGATTGCGTTGCGCATCGCGCTCGGCATTGAATACGACGGCACTGATTTTTTTGGCTGGCAAAGGCTTTCGCACGGTGCGAATGTGCAGAGCACAGTCGAGGAAGCATTGTCTTTCGTGGCCGATCATCCAATTGCGGTGACGTGTGCCGGGCGCACCGATTCCGGCGTGCATGCGCGCTGTCAGGTTGTGCATTTCGAAAGCGAAGCATTGCGCAGTGAGCACAGCTGGATGCTCGGCACCAACTCGCGATTGCCGTCAACGGTTGGAGTGCGTTGGGTTGCGAAGGTCGACGACACGTTTCACGCGCGCTATGGCGCGCTGGGACGCCGCTATCGTTACTCGATCCTCAATCGCAGCGCGCGTCCGGCACTCGATGCACGCTACGTCGCCTGGGAGCGACAACCACTTGACGTTGTTGCCATGCAACGTGCCAGCCAAGCCTTGATCGGCGAGAACGATTTCACCGCGTTTCGGACCATCGCTTGCCAGGCGCGTACGCCCTTTCGCAACGTCCACTCGATCCGGATTCTTCGAATAGATGATCGAATCGAAATCGATATTCAAGCGAATGCCTTCCTCCATCACATGGTGAGAAACATCGTCGGTTCGCTGCTTCCAATCGGTCGTGGTGAGCGCCCCGAATCGTGGCTCGCTGAATTATTGGACGGTCGTGATCGCAGCAAGGCGGGTCCGACGGCATCGGCTTCAGGCTTGTGTTTCATCTCGCCGATCTATCCCATTGCATCCGGATTGCCGGCTGAGATATGTCAATGAATCCCGTGCGCATCAAGTTTTGCGGTATCACTCGAGCCGAAGATGCGGAGGTCGCGTCGGCGCTGGGAGTCGAAGCGCTCGGATTCGTTTTTACCCAGCGCAGCAGGCGATTCATCGATGCGGAGCGTGCTTCGCGGATCATTCGAGGATTGCCGCCCTTTGTAACTCCAGTCGCCTTGTTCATGGATGATGAGCCGGCCTGGATCAGGCAGGTGATCGCCATTGCGCGGCCGCAATTCTTGCAGTTTCACGGTGACGAGAGTGTTGCCGACTGCGTGAGTCATGGCATGCCTTACCTGAAAAGTGTGCCGATGGCGACGGTAACGGATGTGGCAAGCTATGCAGTCGGCTTTGCGGGCGCGGCAGGTTTTCTTCTCGATGCGAATGCCAGCGGTGAGCCCGGCGGACAGGGAGTCCGCTTCGATTGGTCGCATCGACCGCAGCTCGATCGTCCGTTGATACTTGCAGGCGGCCTCGATGCGGACAATGTCAGCGAGGCGATTCGCAGCATGCGGCCGTACGCGGTTGATGTGTCGAGCGGAATCGAATCGGCTCCCGGAATCAAGGACGCCGCACGCATGCGGGCGTTTGTCGAAGCGGTGCGCAATCCCGAACACGAATAAGCAGGTACGAGCATGAACAAGCCAATTGCAGTCAACGACTTTCACGCCTATCCCGACGCGCACGGGCGCTTTGCCGACTACGGTGGCGTCTTCATGCCGGAAACCCTGATGCCGCCCCTGGAAGAATTGACGGCGGCCTATCTGGGCATGCGCGAAGATCCCGCGTTCATCGCGGAATTCGAACGTGATCTCAAGCACTATGTCGGCCGACCCTCGCCGATTTATCACGCCGAACGCCTTTCAAACAAGATCGGCGGCGCGCAGATTCTGCTCAAACGCGAGGATCTCAACCATACCGGCGCGCACAAGATCAACAACACGATCGGTCAGGCTTTGGTCGCAAGACGCATGGGCAAGCGACGCATCATCGCCGAGACCGGCGCTGGACAGCATGGTGTGGCCACGGCAACGGTATGCGCGAGATTCGGTCTCGACTGCACTGTTTTCATGGGTGCTGTCGACATTGAGCGGCAAAAGATCAATGTGTACCGAATGAAACTGCTCGGTGCGAAGGTGGTTCCGGTGGTATCGGGATCGAAGACACTCAAGGATGCGCTCAACGAGGCGATGCGCGATTGGGTAACCAATGTCGCCGATACGTTCTACATCATCGGCACGGTCGCCGGCCCGCATCCTTATCCGATGATGGTGCGCGATTTCAACGCCGTCGTCGGTCGCGAGGCGCGTGCCCAGATGCTTGAGCAGTATGGTCGACTGCCCGACGTGCTCACGGCCTGCGTCGGCGGCGGCTCGAACGCAATTGGTCTTTTCCACGCCTTTCTCAACGATCGTGAAGTCGCGATGGTTGGCGCTGAAGCTGCTGGCGAAGGTATCGAGACAGGTCGACACGCGGCCTCGCTGAGTGCAGGTCGACGCGGAGTGCTGCATGGAAATCGCACCTATGTGATCTGTGACGACAATGGCCAGATCACCGAAACGCATTCGATTTCCGCAGGACTGGATTACCCTGGCGTCGGCCCCGAGCACGCCTTTCTCAAGGACGCAGGTCGCGTCCGCTACGTCGGCATTACCGATGACGAGGCGCTTGCGGCGTTCCACGAACTGGCTCGCACCGAAGGCATCCTGGCCGCGCTCGAATCCAGTCATGCGATCGCGCAGGCGATCAAGCTCGCTCGCGAGTTGCCCAAGGATCAACTGATCCTGTGCAATCTTTCCGGGCGCGGCGACAAGGATGTGCACACGATTGCGGCGCTCGAAGGCATCGAGCTGTGACGCATCGAATCGATCAACGATTTGCCGATCTCAAGCGGGATGGTCGCAAGGGGCTGATCCCTTTCATCACTGCCGGAGATCCGCTCCCCGAAGCCACGGTCGCGATCATGCATGCACTGGTCGCGGCTGGCGCTGATCTGATCGAGCTTGGCGTGCCGTATTCCGATCCGGTCGCCGATGGCCCGACCATTCAGCATTCGAGTGAGCGAGCCATCGCGCGCGGCATTGGCCTCACCCAGATCCTTGGCTGGGTCCGCGAATTTCGTCGGATCGACTCAACGACGCCGATCGTCTTGATGGGATATCTCAATCCGATCGAAATCTTTGGATATGCGCGATTTGCCGACGAGGCGAGTGCCGCGGGCGTTGACGGCGTGCTGATTGTCGATGTTCCGGTTGAAGAGGCGGACGCGGTCACGCTGCTGCGTGAAAAAGGTCTGCGCGAGATCTTCCTCGTGGCACCCACCACG
>JBDSPX010000143.1:0-6920 GCA_039930065.1 Dokdonella sp. | reverse complement strand
GATCTCGATGCTGAGCTTGCGGATCGTGGCGCGCGGTACGGCAAGCTCAATCGATCCATTATCCGGGCCGAGCTTCAAGCTGATGCTGACATTCGTGTAGCGCATGAGAGTGCCGCGACGAATCGTGCCGTTGGTCGTATGGATGACCAGGGTGCTACCGATCTTGTCGACCAGACTGGCGTATTCAATTTCGCGCGAATTGACCGGCGCGGCCTTGGTATCAACCAATTTTCCGGCCTTGGCCGGCTGGGCTGCCATCGCATGCGGAACCCACATCAATGCCAGTGCCGCGAACGCCAGCTTTATTACATATTGTGAACTTTTCATGTCTTTACGCCGCGGCAGCCGCGTGCGCCTCCATAAAGTGAATGAAACGATCAAACAACGGAGCCACGTCCTGCGGCCCTGGGCTGGCTTCCGGGTGCCCCTGAAATCCGAATACCGGTGCGTCGAGAAATTCGATGCCCTGCAACGATCCATCAAACAACGATCGATGGGTCGCCTTCACACGATCCGGCAAGCTTGCCTCATCCACGGAAAATCCGTGATTCTGGCTCGAAATCATGACCCTTCCAGTCGCCAGATCGATAACCGGATGGTTCGCCCCGTGATGGCCGAATTTCATCTTCGTGGTGCGCGCGCCAGCCGCCAGTCCGAGCAGTTGATGGCCCAGGCAAATTCCAAATACCGGTAGGTGCGCCGCGATGAATTCACGAATCGCCGAGATCGCATAGTCACAAGGCTCCGGATCACCGGGTCCATTCGACAAGAACACGCCGTCGGGCTTCATTGCGAACACTTCGCTGGCCGGCGTCTGCGCGGGAACCACCGTGATTTCGCAACCGCGATCATTGAGCATGCGCAAGATGTTCTGCTTGACGCCAAAATCATAGGCCACCACACGGAAGCGGCCAGGCGTGGAGCGCTCGAGTTGGCTGTCGAGATCGTAGCTGCCTAGCGACCACACTTGTGCGGCCTTCGCGCTTACGACTTTGGCCAGATCCATGCCTGCCAAGCCTGGGAATGATCGCGCGGCGGCCAATGCCACATCATCGGACACACCATCCCCGGCAATAATGCAGCCTCCTTGCGCACCACTCTGACGCAGGATCCGGGTCAATCGACGCGTATCGATGTCGGCAATCGCGACGACGTCGTTTCTTTTCAAATAGGCATCCAGCGATTCCTCGCTGCGCCAGTTGCTCGCCAGCAGGGGCAGATCGCGAATGACCAGACCAGCCGCATGAACTCGCGTCGATTCCACATCGATCGCGTTGCAACCGGTGTTGCCGATATGCGGATAGGTCAGCGTGACGATCTGACGTGAGTACGAGGGATCGGTCAGGATTTCCTGATATCCGGTCATCGCCGTGTTGAACACGACTTCACCGATGGTTTGGCCGTCGGCGCCGATCGAACGGCCACGAAACAGGCTACCGTCGGCGAGGGCAAGAATGGCTGGTTGAGTCATGCGTTCGCCTGGGTGATGGCCTTTTTTCGCTATATCCAAGGTGTGGATGCAGCGAAACCTGCGGGCTGGTCGATGTCCAGTCCGTGGTTGGGCAAGTTGGGGTCGAGGCGAGGCGGAATGATAGGCATCAGCCGGCCGCCTGTCCACCGCCAGCTGACTTCCTGAACGCCAAAGCCGGATAGAATCGTCGTACTTGCCTTCCATCCAGCGCGTCCTGCATTGAACCTGTTCGATACCACCGTCCTTGGCCGCGATGACACCTTGGTCCGCGACGAGCCATTTCCGTTCCTGATCGCGAGTGGTTTGCTGGCGGACTCCAACCGCGCGCGCCTTGATGAGGATTTCCCACGCTATCCGAGTGCCGGTTTCTTTCCGCACGAGCAAGGCGACTGCGGGCCGTCGATCAATGCGCTGATCCAAGAGCTGACCTCACCGGCGATTGCGGACATGATCGGCAGGCGGCTTGGCATAGCGTCGCTCGGAAGCTTGCCCACTCTGGTGACGATTTGCCGCGCACTGAACAAGCGTCACGGCACGATCCATACCGACAGCAAGTCGAAGGTCGCCACAGCCTTGCTCTACTTCAATGAAACCTGGCCGGATACCAGCGGCGGCTGTCTGCGCTTTCTCAAGCGCGCAGACAGTATCGAGGATCTGGTGTGTAGCGAGGTCCGACCTCTGTACGGAAACTTCGTTGTATTTCGCCGCAGTGACAACTCGTTTCATGGACATCTGCCATTTGCAGGCGAACGCCGCGTCATTCAGATTGCGTGGCTGACCAGCGAAGATGAGAAACTGCGCAAGACCCGACGCGGGAAACTCTCGCGCCTTTTCAAGAAATTGTTCGGTGCCATTGATCGCAGGATCGGTGCCGGGCGCAAGGATGATGCGGCACATCTGGACTGATCAGGAACTCCCATGAACAAAACATCTATGCTCGTTGTATTGCTGGCACTTGGCAGCGCGCCCGCGCTGGCTCGCCAAGGCGACGCACCTTACAGCGTCGGCCCTGCGACAAAATCCGGTAATGCGATAGTGCAGGCGGTACTGCCGGCGATCGATGCAGCGGCGCTGCGAACCGCCGACGATTCCAAACTGCAGCGCTCCAATGCCATGCACGACAAGCGCCTCGCGATCGCTCAGGGCAATGTGGTTGGGTTCAATCCAGCGAGCAGCGGGCAATGGCAGGTTGAAGCGGATGGCCGTCTGATCTGGCGGCTGCGCGTGCGCGTTCCCGGCGCAACCGACCTGCACCTGGGTTTTGAAAGCGGCAGCTTGCCCGCCGGCGCATCGCTGTGGGTGATTGGAGCGGACAACTACTACGAAGGCCCCTACACAGCCGACGACGCAATGCCGCTATGGATTCCGATGGTTCCGGGCGACAGCGCGATCGTCGAGATTCGTCTGGCCGCCGATGCGTCGGTCGATGACCCCATGCCCATCCTCACCAACATCGGCGCCGGATTTCGTGATCTTTTCAATGCCACACCACGCGTCGGCAATCCCGGCGCCTCAGGTTCGTGCAACGTCAATGTGGTTTGTCCACTCGGCCAGCCGTACACCGCCGAAGAGCGTGCGGTGGCCTATTACGAGTATCGTGCAGACGACGGAACCTCCTATATCTGTACGGCTACCTTGCTCAACGATGTGCCCGCCGATCGCAAAAACTATGTGCTCACCGCGGCCCACTGTGTGTCGACGCAAGCCGAAGCGGCAACCATGCGCGTTTACTGGAACTATCAGTCGACCGTCTGCGTAACCAACAACGGTTGGTCGTTTGCGCAGAACCAGACCGGTGCAAGTTTGCGGGCTACGCGGGCCGATGCTGATTTCACTCTGGTCGAACTCAACCAGGCGCCCAATCCCGCCTGGAATCTGTTTCATGCCGGTTGGGATGCCGGCAATATCGCGCCCTCGGCAAGCATTGGCTTGCACCATCCGAAAGGCGACGTGACCAAGGTCGACAATAGCCCAACGCCGCCGCTTACTATCGACAACTGCATCGGTACTGGCCCCGGTAGCGTAAACACCCACTGGCTGACCGGACCGTATGACCAAGGCACGACCGAGGGTGGCTCGTCCGGCTCGGGGTTGTTTATTCCGAACAATGACGCCAGTGGGCACGGTCGGCGTCTGATCGGCGTCCTCTCGGGTGGCACGGCCGCGTGCTTCGGTACCCAGCCTGACGACGGAGTTGACTGCTACGGAAAATTCTCTTCGGCTTGGGATGGCCCCGCGCCTTCGAGCCGTTTGCGCGACTGGCTCGATCCGACTGCAAGTGGCACCAAGACCATCGCTGGCGTGGATCATGTCGCCACGACCGCGCCTCCGGTTGATCCGACCATCGCCAATCGGGTCGCTACCGATCGTCAAGTCGTCCCGCTACGTAGCCAGCACCGTGGACCGGCGGATCATCCAACCCCCTTCAATCCGCTACAACGCAGGAACTGATCAGCGGCGGCCGATACCAAGCGTGTCGGCCATCGCATAGCGTCCCGGCGCTTGCCGGGATAGCCAACACGCCGCGCTCAGTGCGCCCTCGGCGAAGATTTCGCGATTGCTCGCGCGATGGACCAATTCAATGCGCTCGCCGAGACCGATCAGTCGAACCTCATGCTCGCCGACCACATCGCCGCCGCGGCTGACCGCGAAGCCGATGGAACCTTCGACGCGCTTGCCACGGCGATCCGCCACAGGTTCGGCAGCATCAATGCCTCGCCCTTCGGCGACGCGCTGACCGAGCATGATCGCGGTGCCGGAAGGCGCGTCGATCTTGTCACGATGATGACTCTCGAAAATCTCGCAATCCCACGCCGGCAGCAGGCGCGCCGCTTCAGTGACAAGATGCGCGAGCACCGCTACCCCCACACTGAAATTCGCCGCCCACAACACCGGAATACGTTGCGCGGCGCTATCCAGAGCCTGCATCTGTGATTCGTCGAGACCCGTCGAGCCACTGACAAACGCGGCCGAGCGCTCGCATGCCAGTTGCAATGCGGCGCTGAATCCGGAGGGCCCGGACACATCGATCAGCACATCGAATTGCGTCGATGCAGGCAAGACCGATGTGTAGCAAAGCGAGGTACCGATGCCCGTGGGACCGGTGTTGAGAGCGCTTCCTGGTCGAACCATCGCGGCCACCAGCACCGCTTCAGCATGCTTCGCAATCACTTTCGACAGCGCTTGGCCCATGCGTCCGGCGGCACCGTTGACGATCACACGTGTCGGCTCACTCATGACTCGGTATCCATCACGCTGAAAGAATGGCTCAGGGTAAACCGGAGCAACGCCGCCGAGCCAGACTTTCAGGAGGTGACGCGATCCCAGAATTGCTTGACGCCATCAAGCCAGCTGCGGTTGCGTGGTGAATGAGTCTGCGCGTTTTCGCCAACAAACGTCGCTTCGAGTTCCTCGATCAGCTCACGCTGGCGCGAGGTCAATTTCACCGGCGTTTCAAGCACCACGCGACAGAGCAGATCGCCTGTGCGACCGCTGCGAACCGATTTGACGCCTTTGCCGCGAAGACGGAATAATTTTCCGGTCTGGGTTTCCGGCGGAATCGACATCGTTGCCTCGCCGCCGAGGGTCGGCACGGACAACTCGGCTCCGAGCGTCGCCTGGGCAAAGCGGATCGGCACTTCGCAGAAAAGGTCATCGCCTTCACGGGTGAAGATTGCGTGTTCGCGAACGTGAACTTCGACATAGAGATCACCCGGAACGGTGCCCGCGGGACCGGCTTCACCCTGCCCCGTCAGTCGAATGCGATCGCCATTGTCAACGCCTGCTGGAATTTTGACTTCGAGACTGCGCTCGTCGTTGACACGACCCTCACCCTGACAACTGCGACAGGGATTGGCGACCGTCTTGCCCGTACCTGCGCAATGCGGACAGGTTTGCTGAACAGAAAAAATCCCGTTTTGCATGCGCACACGGCCGTGTCCACGGCATGTTGTACATGTAGAGGTCTTGCCATCTTGTGAACCACTGCCATCGCACTCCTCGCAAGCGACCAGCGTAGGCACATCGATCTTCTTCTCGACACCGAAAACGGCTTCCTCAAGATCGAGCTCCATGAGGTAGCGAAGATCCGAGCCACGCCTTGGCCGATTCCGTCCGGCGCCACCCATGCCGAAGATGTCACTGAAAATATCGCCGAAGATGTCGCCGACATCGCCATTGAAACCGCCACGACCACCCATGCCATTCTCGAATGCGGCATGACCGTGCTGATCGTAAGCAGCGCGTTTCTGGCTATCGCTGAGGACTTCGTAGGCCTCTTTGGCCTCTTTGAAGCGCTCCTGCGCCTGCGGATCATCCGGACAGCGATCCGGATGACACTTCATGGCGAGGCGTCGAAAGGATTTCTTGACCTCATCGTCCGTAGCGGTGCGCTGGATCGAAAGGATTTCGTAGTAGCAGCGTTTTGTGCTCATTGGAAAACAACAACCGGAATGAATGTGGCGAAAAAACGTGAAGGGCGGAGCGGCGGGCGGCCATCATCCGCCACCCACCGATCCGCCCGGCCACCCGTTGTTACTTGTCGCCGTCTTTCACTTCGGTGAATTCGGCATCGACCACATCCTCGGGCGTGCCCGGTCCGGCTTGCGCCGCTTCGCCGGGACCTGCCTGGGCGCCTGCTGAGCCTGCCGCAGCGTGCAAGGACTGAGCGACTTCCTCGACACGCGTGATCTTCGCTTCGATCTGTGCCTTGTCGTCGCCCTTCATGGCCTTGTCGAGATCGGCCAATGCTTCCTCGATACCACCCATTTGCTCGGGCGGTACCTTGCCACCGTGCTCCTTGAGGGCGGCGCGGGTCGAGTGCACCAACTGGTCGGCCTTGTTGCGTGTGGTAACCAACTCCTGGAAGCGCTTGTCTTCTTCGCGATTGGCCTCGGCATCGTTGACCATGCGCTGGATCTCGTCATCGGACAGGCCAGAGCCGGCCTTGATCTCGATGCGCTGTTCCTTGCCGGTCTTCTTGTCCTTGGCCGAAACATGCAGGATGCCGTTCGCGTCGATGTCGAAGTTGACTTCGACCTGCGGCATGCCGCGAGGCGAAGGCTCGATGCCAGCGAGGTCGAACTTGGCCAGCGATTTGTTGAAACGGGCTTGCTCGCGCTCGCCCTGCAGCACGTGCACAGTCACCGCATTCTGGTTGTCTTCGGCCGTCGAGAAAACCTGTCCGGCCTTGGTCGGGATCGTTGTGTTCTTCTCGATCAACTTGGTGAACACGCCACCGAGTGTCTCGATGCCAAGCGACAACGGGGTCACGTCGAGCAGCAACACATCCTTGACCGTGCCAGACAATACGCCGCCCTGCACCGCCGCCCCAATCGCAACGGCCTCATCGGGGTTGACGTCCTTGCGCGGCTCCTTGCCGAAGAAATCCTTGACCGCGTCCTGCACCTTGGGCATGCGCGTCTGACCACCGACGAGGATGACCTCGGCA